>DATKFK010000658.1:0-15808 GCA_035544375.1 Thermoanaerobaculia bacterium | reverse complement strand
TGGTCTTCCTCACCGCCTCGATCCTGCTGTCGTACGACTTGCGCACGAGCCTCTTCAGCTTCGGCGAGACCTTCGCCATGGCCACGCTCTACCTGGGGCCCGGCCTGGTGCGCGGCGAGCGCGAGCTGCGGCGCCTGATCGACGGCATGATCGCGGTGGCGGCGGTCCTGGCCCTGCGCGGCCTGCTGCAATACCTGTGGGTCAGCTTCGGCGAGCTCGATCAGCGCATCCGCGGGCCGTTCTCGCACTACATGACGTTCTCGGGCGTGCTGCTGATCTGCGACGTCCTGCTGGTGACGCAGATGGTGTGCGGCCGGGCGGCGCGCAGCCCCTGGCGCTGGGGCGCCCTGGCGCTCATCAACGCGGCGCTGGTCGGCACCATGACCCGGGGCGCCTGGGTGGCGCTGGGCGGCGCGCTGCTCTGCCTGCTCGTCGTCGCCGGCCGCCGCGGCGGGAGCGCCGCGGCCGGCGCGGCCGGCGGCGCCGGGCGGGGCGATGCCAGGCCGCATCGCGCCTTGCGCTACGCGGCGATCTGCGCGCTGGCGCTGCTGACGATATTCCTCGTGGCGCCGGCATCGGTGCTGCGCCGCGCCACCTCGATCTTCGATCTGCGCGATCCCTCGAACTACGACCGCCTGTGCATGATCGACGCCGGCCTGCACATGATCGCCGAGCGGCCGTTCGTCGGCCTCGGGCCCGACATGGTGGATCACCGCTACGAGATCTACCGCCACCCGACGGCGCCGCGCTACTGGGTGCCGCACCTGCACAACAGCTTCCTCGAGATCGCCGCCGAACGCGGCCTGCCCTCGCTCGCGGCCTACCTGTGGATGATGCTCGCCGGGGTGCGGCTGGCCCTGCGCCGTTACCGGGACGAGGGCGGGCCGGCGGGACCGCGCGCCGAGCTCTACCTGGGCAGCGTCCTGGCGCTGCTCGCCTTCAA
This sequence comes from Thermoanaerobaculia bacterium, assembly GCA_035544375.1. Taxonomy (GTDB): domain Bacteria; phylum Acidobacteriota; class Thermoanaerobaculia; order Multivoradales; family UBA5704; genus JASLEW01. The sequence goes on along the minus strand of DATKFK010000658.1, from coordinate 14,865 downwards.
CGTCGCCGGCCTGTTCGAGAACAACTGGGGCGACGCGGAGGTCAAGCGCCTGGCGCTCTTCGCCCTGATGATCCCGTTCTGCCTGGCCCTGGCGGATGCCGAGGGCGCTGCCGGTCAGGGTGGCCATGCCGCCTCTCCCTGAACGGTCGTCGCACGGGCACGGGCACCTGTCGCAACGCACGGCCGAGCGGTTGATCTGGACCGCCTTCGCCGCCGGCCTGGTGCTCGCGGCGGTGATGGTGGCGCGCAGCCAGGTCGGCGGCGATCAGCTCAACCTGCTGGCGCGCGGCTGGCTGCTGGCGGCGCGCCGGCAGATGGTCTGGTTCGGCAATCCCCTGTCCACGGGCGGCAAGGCCCCGGGAGGCGTCACCAGCCTGCTGGTCGGCCTGCCGCTCCTGCTGTGGCGCGACCACCGCGCCGCCACGGCGCTTCTGGCGCTCTGCCACGTGGCGGCCTACCTGGTGCTGGACCGCACCCTGGTCCGGATCGTCACGCCCTGGGAGCGGCTGGCGTTCGTCGTCCTCTACTGGCTGAGCCCCTGGCAGCTCTACTTCGGGACCTTCCTGTGGAATCCCAACTACCTCTTCCTGGGCGGCGCCCTGCACCTGGCAACCGCCTGGCGGCTGCGGCGCGGGCCGCGCTTCGCCGCCTCGGCGATTCACGCCGCGACGCTCGCGCTGGCGCTCCAGATCCATCCCTCGTTCCTGCTGCTGCTGGCGGCGTCGGCGCTGCTGTGGTGGCGCGGTTACCTGCGGCCGCATGCCGGCGGGGCGGCGCTGGGTGCGCTGGTGGGCGTGCTGCCGCTGCTCCCCTGGGCCTGGCAGGTCTTCACGCACCCGGTCCTGCTCGCCGAGGTGCACAAGGGCTTCCCCGGCCGCGGCGTCGTCTACTCGCTGCCGCGCGGCATCCTCTACTGGCTGCGCTACTCGTCGCTCTCGCTGGCCGGCCGGAGCGGGCTCTTCGATTTCACCGAGGTGTTCGGCGCCGCCGCGGACCGCCGCCTGAGCCCCTTCTTCCGGGCCCTGACCGAGGGCGTCGGCCCGGCGACCGTGGTGCTGCCGCTGCTCGCCAACCTGTGGCTGTGGCGGCGCTGGCGCCGGCGCCTCCGGCCTCACGGCGGGCCGCCGGCGCAGCCGCCCGCCGCTCTGCCCGGGGCGGCCAGCCGCGGCGAGCGCCTCGCCCGTCTCCTGCGACTGCCGCGGCTCCCGCGGCTCCCAGAAACCGCCACGGGCCGCGACTGGCTCAAGGGCTACGTCGTCCTGACCTTCCTTGCCGCGGCGGCGATCTATGCCCTGTCGCCCACCACCATGATGTACTGGCAGGGCCTCTGCCTCTTCCACGCCGCCGTCCTGCCGCTCACCCTGTACGCCGGGCTGCTCCTGCGCACCCGTTTCGCCGCGCGGGTGCTGGCCGGCGCCGCGGCCTACGTCGTCCTCGAGCTGCTGCTGGCGCTGGGCATCGCCTTCGGCACTCCCGACTACCGCTGCCGCGGCCTCGAGACCGTGGTCTTCCCGCTGCTGGGAGATTCGCCGATGTTCCACGAGCTGCACATCCAGGACACCTGCCCCTGGCCGCTCGGCGACCCCCACGGCTGGTGGCCCGACGTGCTGCCGCGCCCCGGCGCCGGCCAGGCGCCTGCCGGCCCGCCGCCGGTCACGCCTCCTGATGCTCGGGGCGGAGCAGGTCGAGGACCGTCTTGACCGGGGCGAAGGTCGAGCTCGGCACCTCGACGAAGACCGTGTTCCAGCCGGCCATCGCGCCGTTCCACAGGCCGGGGCGCTCGAGGGCCCGCAGCGGCTGGCCCTCGTGCGACTTGGCGGCGATGAAGACGGTCGCCGGATCGACGAAGCGGTCGAGGTCGTAGGGCCTGCCGGCACGGTCGTGCAGGGAGCAGGCGATGTCCACCGGGTTGAAATGGGTCGAGGCGGCGAGCGCCCTCTGCTGGTCGGGCTCGGGGCCGATCTGGGAGGTCTCGACGATCTGCAGCGAGACCTCGCCGCCCGGGGCCTCGACCCAGAAGGGCCCGCCGCCCGGGTCGCCGGTGTTGCGCACCACGCCGGCGACCCGCAACGGCCGGTCGAGGGCTGCGATGAGCCGGTGGCGCCGCTCGGCGGCGCTGGCCGTGGCGAACGACGGCGGCAGCGGCCGCGACAGCTCGTGCTCGACGAAGCGGCGGGCCTCGTCGAGCAGATCCTCGTCGGGAAGGTCGGAGTCGAGCCCGTCGAGCAGGCGGCAGGCGCGCTCCCGGTAGGCTGCCAGGGCGCCGCCAAGCAGCTTCTTCCAGCGGGTGAGCTCCGGTTTCAGGCGGTCCTGCACCACGTTGTCGATGTTCTTGAGCAGCACGATGCCGGCACCCTCGTCGGCCAGCTGCTGCAGGTTGCCGAGCAGCGCGCCGTGCCCGCCGGGACGGAACAGCAGCGAGCCGTCTGCCAGCCGGAAGGGCCGGTGCTCCGGGTCGACGGCCAGGGTGTCCGTCGAGCGTCGCTGGCGGGAGAAGCCGACCTCGAAGCGGCAGCCCAGGCGCCGCGCCAGCGCCGCGCCCCGGTCCGCCAGCAGCGCCCGGAAGCCGGCCTCGTGGTGCGGCGACACGGTGAAATGCAGGCGGCAGACGCCGCCGCGGTCCCGCGCGTAGTCCGCCGCCTCGACCAGGTGCTCCTCGAAAGACGTGCGCGGCCCGTCGGGGTAGCGATGAAAGAGGATCAGCCCCTTGGGGAGCTCGGCGTATCCGAGTCCCTTGCCGGTCAGCAGGCAGGACAGCACGGTGCGCTGCTCCGCGGGTGTAAGGTTCCGCATGCCGGCACCAGCGCCGGTGCCGGGCCCGGGGACGAGGTGGACGCCATGGGCGGCCGCGGCCGCCGCCAGCTCCTCGAAGAAGGCGAAACGCGGCAGCTCGGCGAAGAAGGTCTCGACCTCCACGGCGGCGGCCGCCTTCCCCTCGCCCGCGTGTCCGGCCGCGCCTTCCAGCGGGTCGAGGCGCTCGAGGAGCGGCTTGAACATCCGCGACGCGGCGCCCGAGGCGGGCACCAGCTTGTGGATGCGGCCGGCGGCCGCCGCCGCGTCGCAGCGCGCCGTCAGCCCGGGCTCGTCGTCGGGGAGGATGGCGCGGATGCCGTCGCCCAGGGTGCACGGGCGGAGAACTCGCGTGTAGGGCGGCGGATTGCGAAACAGCTCGACGTGGCGCAGCGCCTCCTCGGGCGAGATGCCCAGGCGCTCCATCTGGTCGAGGTCGCGCTCGCCGAAGAGGCGCGGTTCGGTCATCGCGGTACGGCGGCCGGGGTCAGCGTTCCGCTACGATCCCGCGCCGGATTTCGCCAGCAGCCCGCGGTAGGGGGCCAGGCGCGGCCGCAGCTCGGCGAGCCGCGGCCAGGTGCGGTCGCGGTCGTTGAGCGCCGGGTCTGCCAGCGGCCACCGGATGCCTACCTCCGGATCGTCCCACGCCAGGCCAATCTCGTCCGGCCGGTCGTAGAGCTCGGTGCACTTGTACTCCACGTGGGCGGTGTCGCTCAACACCAGGAAGCCGTGCGCGCATCCCGGCGGCACGTAGAGCTGCCGGAAGTTGTCCTGCGACAGCACCTCGGACACCCACTGGCCGAACGCCGGCGAGTCCGGCCGCAGGTCCACCGCGACGTCGAAGACCTCGCCGGTCACGGCCCGCACCAGCTTGCCCTGCGGATGCTCGAGCTGCGCGTGCATGCCGCGCAGGATGCCGCGCGCCGCCGAGAAGGAGTGGTTGTCCTGCACGAACTCGCCGGGCAGGCCGTGCTCCTGGAACTTGCGGCGGTGGAAGGTCTCCAGGAAGAAGCCGCGCGGATCGCGGAAGACGTCCAGCTCGATCAGCGCGACGCCGGGGATCCGGGTGGCGGTGATCTTCACGTGGGAGTGCCCAGGCCAAGGCGCTCCCGGCGATACCGATCGGCCTGCACGGCCTCGCACCAGGGGCGGTGATTCAGGTACCAGCGAACCGTGGCGGCAAGCCCGGCCTCGAAGTCGTACCTCGGCTTCCAGGCGAGCTCGGTCCTGGCCTTCCTGTCGTCGATGGCATAGCGCCGGTCGTGCCCGGGGCGGTCGGCGACGAAGGTCTTCAGGTCCCTGTAGGCATGGACGCCGCGCGCCGCCAGCGCCGGGTTGCCGGCGGCCGGCAGCTCGCGCTCCAGCACGTCGCAGAGCGTATCGACGATCTGCAGATTGGTGCGCTCGCTGCGTCCGCCGAGGTTGTACTTCTCGCCCGGCCGGCCCTGGCGCAGAGCGGCGAGCAGGCCGCGGCAGTGGTCTTCGACGTGCAGCCAGTCGCGCACGTTGCCGCCGTCGCCGTAGATGGGGAGCCGTTGCCCCTCGACGGCGTTGAGCACCATCAGCGGGACCAGCTTCTCGGGATACTGGTAAGGCCCGTAGTTGTTCGAGCAGTTGGTGATCAGGGCGGCCAGCCCGTAGGTCTCGCGGTAGGCCCGCACCAGGTGGTCGGCGCCGGCCTTCGACGCGGCATAGGGCGAGTTCGGCGCATAGGGCGTGGTCTCGCTGAAGGCGCCCCGCGGACCCAGGCTGCCGTAGACCTCGTCGGTCGAGACGTGCAGGAAGCGGCAGCCGTCGCTGGCGGCCTGGTGATGGCGCGCCGCGTCGAGCAGCTCGAAGGTGCCGACGAGGTTGGTCTGGATGAAGGCGCTGGGGTCGTCGATCGAGCGGTCGACGTGGCTTTCGGCGGCGAAGTTCACCACCGCCGACGGCCGCTGCTCGGCGAAGGCGCGGCGCACCTCGGCACGGTCGGCGATGTCGCCGGCGATGAACCGGAAGCGCGGGTTGTCCGCGACGTCGGCCAGGTTCTCGAGGCTGCCGGCGTAGGTGAGCTTGTCGAGCACGATCACCTGGGCGTCGGTCTCGGCGAGGACCAGCCGCACGAAGTTGCAACCGATGAAGCCGGCGCCGCCGGTGACCAGGATCGTGTGCATGGGCTTGATCGCGCCGTGCGTCAGCGGGCGGTGCGGCGCGGAGGGAGCGGCTCCGCCGGCGCGGAGTATATACAATCGCCCCGGTTCGAGCGTCCGCCCCGATCCCATCCCCTTTCCAGGAGGCCATCGTGACCCCATTGCAAGCCGTCGTGCTGTCGCTGGTCCAGGCGGTGACCGAGTTCCTGCCGATCAGCTCGTCCGGCCACCTCATCCTGGTGCCGTACTTCCTCGGCTGGCCGGACCAGGGCCTGTCGTTCGACGTCGCCGCCCACGTCGGCACCATGCTGGCCGTCGTCGCCTACTTCCGCGGCGACCTGGTCGACCTGGTGACCGGCTTCTTCAGCGGCGCGCCGGGGCGCCACGACTTCGATCCGCGCCGGCTGGGCTGGGCCCTGGTGGTGGGCACCATCCCGGCCGCCCTGGCGGGGCTGGCCCTCGAGTCGACCATCGAGGCCCATTTGCGCTCGCCGGCACTGATCGCCTGCACCACCCTGTTCTTCGGCCTGGTGCTGCTGGTGGCCGACCGCGTGGGACGCCAGCAGCGCGACCTCGCCAGCTTGGGCGTCGGCGCGGCGCTGATCATCGGCCTGGCACAGGCGCTGGCCCTGGTGCCGGGGACCTCGCGCTCGGGCATCACGATCACCGCCGCGCTGCTGCTCGGGTTCACGCGGCCGGCGGCGGCCCGCTTCGCCTTCCTGCTCTTCATCCCGGTCGGCATCCTGGCCGGCGGCCACGACTTTCTGAAACTGTGGCGTGCCGGCGAGCTGTGGAGCCAGATCACTCCCATCCTGATCGCGATCGTGGTCTCGGGAGCGGCCGGGTACCTGGTCATCGGCTGGTTACTGGATTGGCTGCGCCGCAAGCCTTTGACGGTCTTTGCGGTCTATCGCGTAGTGCTGGCGATCGTCATCGCGGTGACGCTCCTGGTGAGGCGATAGCGCCTCGAACCGCCGTCCTGGCGTCGCGAAAACCTGGTAGTACCGGGGAGGGGTTTAGGAGTTATTTTCCATATTGACAACAATCAATAAGTCGGGGTAGCCTGCGACTGCGGGGAGGCAAAGCTCCTCCTCTCATCCCTCCCGAAAAGGAGCGCCTAGCGGCGCTCCTCTTTTTATGTGCGGCCCCGCAGGGCAAGGACGGAAGGGTGCCTACGGAGCGCCGAGCACCGCCTGCTTGAAGTCTTCGCCGGGACCCGGGTGCGGTCCTATCCAGGTGGCCAGGACGGCGTCGGAGACTGGCTTTCCTGGAATCGTTGCCTTGACCTTGCCGTTGACCTCGACCCGGGTCCCCTGGCCGGGCTGGTAGGTCAGCACCATCTCGTGCCCCTTCGGGATGTCCTCCATCGCGCCGCAGAGCGCCTTGAAGCCTGCCTTGACCTCGGCCGTCGCGTTCGGCGTGTTGTCGGCGAGCCCCTCCTCCCAGGCGTCGCACATCTGCTTGGCGCTGACGCTGAAGAGGAGGTGAAAGGCCATGCGCCGGGGAGCGTCGGCGGCCAGGACCTTGGCGGGCGAGCGCTCCTTGGCGGGCAGGTAGAGCCCGGCGACGTATACTTTGATCACGAACTTCTTGCGCAGCCCCATGCCGTTCAGCACCAGGGCCTGCCCGCCGGCATCGATCTTGTCGGGCATGGTCACGTCCGCCAGCGTCCCGGCGCCGGCGGGCGCCGCGGCCAGCGCGGACAGGGCCAGGGTGGTGGTGAGGAGACCGCCGAGCAGCAGCTTTCGCATTGCGAGTCCTCCCGCTGAGAAGGGGTCGGTAGGGACGGGGCGCCTGTCGCCAGATCGCCTGAGAGTCTAGCCCAATCGGCCCCCGGGCACGGCATGGCGGCGCCGCGCGGCCCTGTCGGCGCACGGCCGGCCGGGCAACCCGGTCCCCGGCCTCGCGTATCACCCTGCTGAATGGGGCGGCCGCCGCGGCCCCGGATCTGAGATGATGCCGACCGATGCCGAGCTGGTGGCGAGCGCCCTGCGTGGCTCCGAGGAAGCGTTCCGCGAGCTGGTGGTACGCTTCGAGCGCCCGGTCTACGCTCTCATCCTGCGCATGGTCCGCGAACCCGAGACGGCGGAGGACCTGGCGCAGGAGGTTTTCGTCAAGGCGTTCCGGCGCCTGTCTTCCTATGATCCGCGACGCAAGTTCGCGAGCTGGCTGTTCAAGGTCGCCCACAACGCCACCATCGACCACCTGCGGCGCTCCGAGCTCGACACCGTGCCGCTGGCGGCGGAGCAGGAGGACGGCGAAGGCGGGCTCCTTGCGGTGCTCGCCGATGCCGCCGCCGAGAGCCCCGCGGCGGCGGCCGAACGGCGCGACATGGCGCGGGCGCTCGAGCGCGCCATCGCCGGCCTGCGGTCCGAGTACCGTGAAGCGGTGCTGCTGCGCTACGTCGAGGGGCTGGCGTACCAGGAGATCTGCGAGGTGCTGGCGCTGCCCATCGGCACCGTCAAGACCAACCTCCACCGTGCCCGCAAGGAGCTGGCGGATGCCATGCGGGCCGCGGGTTGGGCACCCGCCGCCGGCCGGACGGCGCCGGTTGCCGAAACTCCCCGGGGCGGCCAGCCGTAGGGTGGCTTGCGCAGGAGAGTGACGAGAACGTGACGACGATGCCGCCTACCCAACCGCCGCCCGACGCCCTGGCCCGCTGGCTCGCCGCCGAGAGCTCAGGCTTCGACGACGCCGCCGAAGCGGCGCTGGCCGAGCTGCTCGTCGAGCTGCCGCGGCCGGTGCCGCCGGCCGGCTTCGCCGAGCGGGTGATGGCGCAGGCCCTGCCGGCGTCGCGCCGCCGCCAGCTGGCGCGGCGGACATGGAGGTGGTGCGCGGCGCTGGGTCCGGCGGTGGCCACGGCGACGCTGCTCCTGCTGTATCCGGTCTGGCTGCCGGCGGTGGCCCCGGCGATCTCCACCCTGCTGCGGGCGGCGAGCATCGCCCGCTGGCTGAAGGCCGGCATCGAGGCGGTCACCGCCGCCGGCCAGGGACTGGCCCTTTTGGCCAGCGTCGCCGACAAGCTGTTGCTCTTGTTCAGGGCGGTGGCCGAGCCCCTGGCCAGCCCGTCGGTGGCGATCCTGGCCGGCGCCGGCCTGCTGGTGTCCGTCGTCGCCCTGCGCCTGCTCTACGACCTGGCCCAACGTGACAGGAGGTGGGTCCATGCAGACCCCATCTGATTCTTTTGCCCGCGCCGGCCAAGGTGCGGCGCGCGCTTTCCCTGCCTTCGCGGGCCGGGTCCGGCCCTTGCTCCTGGCACTGGCTCTCGCTCCGGCCCTGACTCTCTCGTGGCCCGCCTCCGCCCCGGCGCAGCCGCCGTCGCGGCCGTCCCGGTCGGCGACCGCCGCCGGACCCACGGCCGAGGCCCGCCGCGAGCTGCGCCAGGCCATCGAGCGGCTCTACCAGGTCACCGGCGTCCACAACGGCGTGCTGCTCAAGCCGCGCAATCCGCGCGAGGGGATCCGCGAAGTCGAGGTCAGCGGCGACTCGATCCTGGTCAACGGCACCCGGGTGATTCCCGAGGTGGTGCGCGAGTGGCTCCGCGATGCCGGTGCCTCCCAGTTGCTGCAGCTGCTCGAGCTTGCGCCCGCCGACCGCCAGGCCCTGTTCGACCTGCCGCGCGACGTGGCGGCCGTGCCCGCCTCCCCGGCTCCCTCGGGCGTGCCGGCCGGTCCCGGCTCCGGCCGCGAAGCTGCGTCGCTGCCGCCCATCCCCCAGGTATCGCCCATCCCCCAGGCCTCGTCCACGCCTCCGACGTCGCCGATGCCGCCGACGCCCCCAACGCCCCCAACGCCCCCGACACCGCCGGCAGGCGCGGAGGCTCCCGAGCCGCCGGAGCCTCCCGAACCGCCGCCTGCGCCGCCTCCGGCGGTGAACTCCGGCAGCCGCGTCAGGGTCGGCGGCCCGGTGACCGTCGGCAAGAACGAGGTCGCCGAGGAGGTGCTGGCGATCGGCGGCGGCGTGCACATCGAGGGCGAGGTGAACCGCGACGTCTCGGCGGTCGGCGGCTCGGTGCGGGTCAACGGCCGGGTCGGCGGCAACGTCAAGGCGTTCGGCGGCAGCGTCCACCTCGGTCCGCACTCGGTGGTGATGGGCGACGTGGCGGCGGTTGGCGGCACGGTGGTGCGTGCGCCCGGTTCGCAGGTCCACGGCAACCTGTCCGACGTCGGCAAGCTGAGTCCCTGGGGGGACGAAGACCTCGACGACGGCATGCTGCTGCTGGCGCCGGTCGGCCACTCGCTGCGCATGTTCTGGTCCATGGCGCTGCTGGTGCTGCTGCTGCTGGCCGTGACGCTGGTGGTGCTGCTGGCGCCGGGCGCCCTCGAACAGGTGCGGGCGCGGGTCGCCAGGGAACCGTTGACGGTCCTGGTGGGAGGGCTGCTGGGCGAGTTCCTGGCCGGCCCGGCCCTGGGAGTGCTGACCGTGGTGCTGGTGATCTCGATCATCGGCTGTCTCCTCCTGGTGCTGGTGCCGTTCCTGGTGGTGGCGCTGCTGATCGCGGCGCTGGTGGGTTTCGCCGGCGTCGCCTACCAGGCGGGGAGGGTGCTGGAAAACAGGTTCAGCCGGCACTTCGGCGGCCCCTACATGACCACCATGATCGGCGTGGTGGCCATCGAGCTGCCCACGCTCATCAGCGACCTGCTGGCCATTCCGGGCGGCTTCCTGCACGTGTTCGCGAGGATGTTCTGGCTCCTCGGCTTCGCCGTCCGCTTCCTGGCCTGGACGATGGGCTTCGGCGCCGCGATCATGGCCGCCTTCGCCAACCGGCCGCAGCGCTTCCGCCGCCAGAACCCGCCGGGGCCGGCCGTCCAGGCGCCGAACCCGCCTCCGGCCCCACTCGCCCCCCCGCCGGCCGCCGCCCCCCCCGGCGTGCCGCCCTCGACGGCGGAGCGCTGAGGCAGCCGGCCGCCGCCCCTCAGCGCCCGGCTTCGCGCTTCGCGGGCACGACCGGCAGCACCAGTGCCGACGGGTGCTCGGGATCGTGAAAGACGGCGTTGGCGGCGACGGCCTCCAGGCGGTTGGCGCCGAGCGGTTCGCCGGTGTTCGGATTGACGTCGAAACGGGGGAAGTTGCTGCCGGCGACATCGAGCCGGATGCGGTGTCCCCGCTTGAACACCATGGAGGTCGGATACATCTCGACGGTGATGGGATAGACCTTCCCCGGCGTCAGGAGCTTGGGCGTGCGCAACGAATCGCGGTAGCGGGCGCGGATGATGCCGTCGTTGACGTTGAGGTCGAAGCCGGAGGGGAAGTCCGCGCTCGGCGGGTAGACGTCCACCAGCTTCGCCGTGAAGTCGGTGTCCACGGCGTCCGACGAGGCGTAGAGGTGGACGAGCAGCGTGCCGGTGACCTCGACGTCCTCGCGCAGCGGTCCGGTCTGGAAGACGAGGACGTCCCGGCGGGCGGAGAGCGGGCGCGCATCCTCGCACGTCCAGACGGTTGGCCGGCAGCGCTGATCCATGACGCCGTTGCTGGCCAGGGTCCCCTCGGACGAGAGGTTGCCGCCGAGCGTGGGGACGGGGTGGCGCGGGTCGGCGAGGAAGCGCGAGGGGCCCGCCCCGCCCGGCAGCGGCCTGTCGGTCGAGAGGGTCCCGTCGCCGTGCAGGTAATAGGCCGTCGCGACCGCCCGTGCCAGCGGCCAGTCGTCCTCGTCGCGCCAGGAGCCGCCCACGAAGATGCGGCCTGCCGGCGTCTTGTGGCCGTCTCCTCCTCCCATGACGAAGATCCGCACCGGCGGCTCGGCGTCCACGCCGTTGCGGACACCCTTGAGCCAGCGGTCGAGCCAGCGCCGGTTGAGGTCGAGCCAGCTGACCGCCGCCGCCGGCCCGAAGTCGGCCTCGCCGGCAAAGCTCCTCTCCTCGCCGCCGTGGGTCCACGGGCCGATGATCAGCCGCTGCGGGCTGTGCTTCGCCTTGCGCAGCGCCGGGTAGCTGAGGGTGGCCACCGGCCCCGACCAGGAGTCGTACCAGCCGGTGACGTGGCAGGTGGGGACGTCCTTGTGCTCCTGCAGGTGGTCGACGACGCTGACGCCCGAGTCGCGCCAGAAGCCGTCGTAATCCGCATGGGTCATGGCGGCGATCAGCCAGTCCTCGTATTCGGGGATCAGCTTGAGCGGCGTCGTGCCGCGCCGGAGCGGCAATCCCTTCGCATAGTCGTGCACCTGTTTCGAGAGCTCGACGAGGGCGGTGCGGGTGGCCGGGTCGGCGCTCTCCGGGCTGCCATCCGGGCCGACGAGCTGCATGACCCAGTTGAGCATCCGCAGCTCGAGAGCGCCGTCGTGGCGGATTCCCCACCTGCCGGGATTGGACAGGGCGTACGTCGGCACCATGGCGGTCAGGGCGGGCGCGCCGGACAGCGCCATGGCATGCTGGGTGCCGCCGGTGTAGGAGCCGCCCACCATGCCGAGATGGCCGTCGCACCAGGGTTGAGCGGCGATCCAGGCGGCGGTGTCATAGCCGTCCGGGACCTCGGCGGCGAACCCGTGCCAGGTGCCCTCCGAGTGGTAGCGGCCGCGGACGTCCTGCACGATCGCGACGTAGCCGAGGCGCGCGAAGAACGGCGCCCAGTCGCCGTCGCCCTTGCCGTATGGCGTGCGCTCGAGCACGACCGGGAACCTGCCGGCGAGCGGCACGCCGTTGGCGGCGGGACGGTAGACGTCGGTCGCCAGGCGGACGCCGTCGCGCATCGCGACCATGACGTCCTTGCTGATGGCGACCTCCAGCGGCGGCGACGGCGGCTGCTGCCGCGCGGCGGCGCGCGGCGCCCACGACCCGGGCAGCGATGACATCGCGAGCAGCGCGAGCAATGCTGACAGCGCGGGCAGCGAGGGCAGCGAGGGCAGCGGCAGCCGAGCGAGCCGTGCGAGCCGTGCGAGCAGCGGACGTAGGGGCATCGGCAGGTTCCTCCTGGTGGACTAGGGTTCCAGCTGGGCCGGGGCGCCCAGCCGCTCGGCCAGGCGGCTGAAGCGCCGGTGGACCCGGCGGTTGGCGACCGCGGTGGCGAGCGCCTTGGTCTCGCCCACCAGCACCGCCAGCCGCCGGGCGCGGGTGATGCCGGTGTAGAGCAGGTTGCGCTGCAACATCACGTAGTGCTGGGAGTGCAGGGGGATGACGACGCACGGGTATTCGCTGCCCTGCGCCTTGTGGATGGAGCAGGCGTAGGCCAGCGCCAGCTCGTCGATCGCCGCCAGCTCGTAGACGACGTCGCGGCCGTCGAAGGCCACGTGCAGCCGCTGCTCCTCGTCGTCGACCGCGGCGACCCGCCCGATGTCGCCGTTCCAGACCTCGAGGTCGTAGTTGTTGCGGACCTGCATGACCTTGTCGCCGACGCGCAGGGTGTGGCCGCCGCGCGTGAGGCTGCGGCCGTGGGGATTGAGCGTCTCGCGCAGCACGGCATTGAGGTTGGCCGAGCCCAGCAGGCCGCGTTTCATCGGCGTCAGCACCTGGACCTGCTCGAGCGGATCGAGGCCGAAGCGGGCCGGGATGCGCCGCGTCACCAGCTGGACCAGGGTGCGCAGGGCCTCCTCGGGGTCGCGGCGCTCGACGAAGAAGAAGTCGCCCTCCTTGTCGATCGATTCGAGCACCGGCATCTGGCCGCTCTGCACCCGGTGCGCGTTGACCACGATCAGGCTGCGCTCGGCCTGGCGGAAGATCTCCTTGAGCCGCACCACCTCGACCGCCTGCGAGCGGATCAGGTCGGCGAGGATCTGGCCGGGCCCCACCGAGGGCAGCTGATCGACGTCGCCCACCAGCACCAGGCGGCCGTCGTCGGGCACGGCCCGCAGCAGGTGGAAGGCCAGCACCGTGTCGATCATCGACGCCTCGTCGACGATCAGCAGGTCGCAGGCGAGCGGCCGCTCGCGGTTGCGGTCGAACCCGCGGCTCTTGGGATTGAACTCGAGCAGGCGATGGATGGTGCTGGCGCTGCCGCCCGTCGCCTCGGCCAGTCGCTTGGCCGCCCGGCCGGTCGGGGCGGCGAGCAGCACGCGCTGCCCCTTGCGCGTCAGGATCTTGACCAGCCCGCGCACCAGCGTCGTCTTGCCGGTGCCGGGGCCGCCGGTGATCACCAGCAGCTTGCGGGTGAGACCGGCGCGGATCGCCTGGCGCTGCTCGCGCGCCAGCACCACGCTCTCGCCGGTCTCGAACCAGGCGAGGGCGCGCTCGAGGTCGATCTCGAGCGGCAGCGACCGCTGGGCCAGGAGCGCCCGCACCCTGGCCGCCACCCCGGCCTCGGCGGCGTGCAGCGGCTTGAGGTAGACCGCCTGCTCGCCGGCGTCGCCGCCGTCCGCGGCAGCCTCGGAGAGCAACCCCTCGACCACCACCTGGTCGGCGGCGGCGAGCGCCGTCACCGCGTCTTCCACCGGCCGGGGGCCGGCGCCCAGCAGGCGGTCGGCCTCCTCGATCAGCCGGGCGCGGGGAAGATAGAGATGGCCGCGGTCGGCGGCCTCGCCCAGCACGTGCAGCGCCCCGGCCTCGAGGCGCTGCGGAGCGGTGCGCGAGATGCCGAGCGACTCGGCGATGCGGTCGGCGGTCGCGAAGCCGATGCCGTGGACGTCGACCGCCAGCCGGTACGGATTTTCGCGCACCCAGCGCGCCGCCGCGCTGCCGTAGATCTTGTAGATCTTGATCGCGTAGCTGGTCGAGACGCCGTGCGACTGCAGGAAGATCATCACCTCTTTGATCTCCCGCTGCTCGTCCCAGGCGCGGCGGATGTCGGCGCTGCGCTTGGGACCGATCCCCTCGACGTCCTTCAGCCGCTGCGGCTGGTTCTCGATCACCTCCAGGGTGTCGAGGCCGAAGGCCGCCACCAGGCGCCCGGCCATGACCTTGCCGATGCCGTGGATCAGCCCGGAGCCCAGGTAGCGTTCGATGCCCTTGACGGTCGCCGGCACCACCGTGGCGTACGAGGAGACGCGGAACTGCCGGCCGTGGCGGGGGTCGTCGATCCAGGAGCCGGTCAGGCGCAGGCTCTCGCCGGGCTGCACCCCCAGCAGGTTGCCCACCGCGGTGACCGGCTCGCGCGCCCCGGCGACCGTCAGGCGCACCACGCTCCAGGCGTTTTCCTCGTTGGCGTACACGACCCGTTCGAGGGTGCCTTCGAGCACCTCGGCGCCGTTCGGGAGCGGGCGTTCGGTCGGCTGCATCGGTCTCCATCCTATCGGGACTTGGGAGGAATGTGCCAAAATGACGCCGATGACTGCAATGGAACGTCCCCTGGTCCTGGTGATCGACGATGAAACCGGCTCGCGCGAGTCGATGGCCATCGCCATCGAGAAGGCCGGCTACGCGGTGCGCACCTTCGACGACGCACGCAACGCGCTCGAGTTCCTGGAAGAGAATGACGGAGCCCGGCTGGCGATCTGCGACCTCCGCATGCCCGGCATGGACGGCATCGCCTTCCTCAACGAGGTGCGCGAACGCCGCTACGACCTGCGCCTGGTCCTGGTGACCGGCTACGGCTCGATCGAGTCGGCGGTGGAGGCGATGCGGGTGGGCGCCGACGACTACCTGACCAAGCCGGTCGACCTCTACGAGCTGCGCCAGCGCGTCAGCAACCTGATCGAGAAAGAGCAGCTCAAGGAGGAGGTCACGAACCTCCGCGAGATGCTCGACAAGCGCTACGGCTTCGAGAGCATCGTCGGCCGCTCGGCGCCGATGGAGAAGCTGTTCGAGCAGATGAAGCTGGTGGCCCCGACGCGCTCGAGCGTGCTGATCGTCGGCGAGAGCGGCACCGGCAAGGAGCTGGTGGCCAACGCGCTGCACCGCGCCAGCCCGCGCCGCAACGAGCGCATCCTGGCGATCAACTGCGGCGCCATCCCCAGCGACATCCTGGAGAGCGAGCTCTTCGGCCACGAGCGCGGCGCCTTCACCGGCGCGGTGGGGCGCAAGATCGGCAAGTTCGAGATCGCGCACCGCGGCACGCTGTTCCTCGACGAGATCAGCGAGCT
>DATKFK010000657.1:0-6234 GCA_035544375.1 Thermoanaerobaculia bacterium | reverse complement strand
TGGCCGGCGCGGCCGCGGGTGCGGAGCAGGCGGTCGAGGCGGGACAGCTCGACCGGCTTGGTGAAGTGGGCGTCGAAGCCCGCGGCGCGCGCCAGCTCCTCCTCGGCCTCGCCGCCGTAGCCGGTCAGCGCGACCAGGAAGATGCCGCTCGCCCCCAGGCTGGCGCGGATGCGGCGGGCCACCTCGTTGCCGTCGATCTCCGGCAGCCCGATGTCCACCAGGGCCACGTCCGGCCGGTTGGCGATGGCGTGCGCCACCGCCGCGCCGCCGTCCGCGGCGACCTCGACGTGGTGGCCGCTGAGCTCGAGCAGCGTCTTCAAGGCCTCCCGCGTGTCGGCGTCGTCCTCCACCAGGAGGATGCGGCGGGCACCGGCATCGCCCTCCGGCACCGCCGGACCTGCCGGCGCCGCCGGCGTCGCTCCCGCCGCCGCGCCGCTCCTGCCGCGGGCCCTCGCCGCGCGATGCCGGCCGTTGCCGCCGCTGCCGCCGGGGCCGGCCGGGGCCGCGCCGCCGGCGATGGCCGGCAGCCCCGCCGCGATCTCGCGCACCGCGGCCAGCAGGTCGGCCGGCTCGACCGGCTTGGTGACGTAGCGCTCGAAACCGGCGGCCAGCGCGCGCCGCCGGTCCTCCTCGCGCGCGTGCGCGCTCACCGCCAGCGCCGGCATCGCGCCCCCGCGCTCCGGCCCGCGGCGGCGGAGCTGGCGGATCAGCGCGTAGCCGTCGCCGCCCGGCATCGCGATGTCGCTGATCAGCAGGTCGGGACGGAACCGGTCGCACAGGGCCAGCGCCTCGGTGGCCGAGCCGGCCGTGGCGACGGTTGCCCCGGCCGAGCGCAGGATCTCGCTCAGGATCTCGCGGGTGTCCGGCTCGTCGTCCACCACCAGCAGCTTGAGCCGCCCGACGTCGACGGCGGCCCTCGCCTCGCCGGACGCCGCCGGCCCCGGCGCCGCCAGGGAGGCCGCAGCGGCCCCCGCACCCGCCGCCGCGCCGTCCTGCTCGCCGGCCATTGCCATCGACGGCGCCTCGCCGGCGCCCTGGAACGGCGTCTCGCCGGCCGCCGGCAGCGGCACCGCCTGCGCCAGCGACGCCGGCAGCTCCGGCAGGGTGACGGTGAACGTCGCCCCGCGGTTCACCCCCGGGCTTTCGGCGTCCACCCGGCCGCCGTGCAGCTCGACGATGTGCTGCACGATCGCGAGGCCGATCCCCAGGCCGCCGTGGGCGCGGGTGCTGCTGCTGTCGTCCTGCCGGAAGCGGTCGAAGACGTGCCGCAGGAACTGCGGGCTGATGCCCTTGCCGGTGTCGGTGACCTTGATCTGGTAGGCGCCCGCCACGCGGCCGACCGCGATCACGATCTTGCCGCCGGCAGGAGTGAACTTGATGGCGTTGGAAACCAGGTTCCATCCCACCTGCTGCAACCGCTCGGCGTCTCCCGAGATCAGCGCGCCATGGTCCACGTCCGGGCTGATCATCAGGTCGAGCGACATGCCCTTGGCCTCGGCCGCCGGACGCATCGCCTCGACGGCCGTCTCGATCGACGACAGCAGCGGGATCGTCCGCAGGGTGACACGGAGCTTCCCGGCGATGATGCGCGAGACGTCGAGCAGGTCCTCGATGAGCTTGGCCTGCGCCGCCACGTTGCGCTCGATCACCTCCAGGCCATGCGCACAGCGCCCCTCGTCGAAGGGGCTGGTTCGCAGCACCCGGGTCCAGCCGAGGATGGCGGTGAGCGGCGTTCGCAGCTCGTGCGACAGGGTGGTCAGGAACTCGTCCTTCAGCCGGTTGGCCTCGCGCGCCTCCGAGGAGAGGATGTTTTCGATGGCGATCGACGCCACCTGCGCCAGCTGCGTGAGGATCGTCCGGTCCTCGTGGCTGAACTCGGCGCTTTCGGCCCGCGCGCGGCCAGCCAGGTGCACCCAGCCGAAGCTCCGGCCGTCGCGGCCGGTCAGCGGCGCCGCCAGCCATCCGGACTCCGTGGCGCCGCTCGGCCGCGGCGCTCGCGCGGGCGGCGGCCCGCCGGCGCCCGCTTCGCCATCGTCCCCTTGGGCGTGGGTCTCGCCGCTCCCGCTCTCGCCGCTCTCGCCACCCTCGTCGGGGCCCTGCACTCCCAGCTCTCCCAGGAAGCGCCACCGCGGCTCGTTCGCCAGCTCCCGCGGCGTGATCAGCACCGTGCGGCCCTGGTCGGCGAGCGCCACGGTCATCGCCGCCGCCTGCGCCATGAAGCGCTGGTGGTCGCACTCCTCGGCGCCGCTTTCTGCGACCATCTCGGGCGCCGCCGGCCGTGCCGGCCACTGCGCCTGGTCGAGGGTGGTCGTGGTCAGCGCGCAGCGCGGCGCCAGCAGGTCGCGCGCCGTCTCGGTGACGATCTCGAGGATCTCGCCCAAGGAGTTGGCGGAGTTGATGGCGAGCGACGCCTCGGTCAGGTGATACAGCTGATCGGCGCGGCGCCGCAGCGACTCCGCCTGGCGCCTGATCTGCTCGGTCTTGCGGAACAGCTCGACGAAAACCGCCACCTTCGACCGCAGCACCTCCGGCACCACCGGCGACACGATGTAGTCCACGGCCCCCAGCGAGTAACCGCGCGAGACGTGCGTCTCGTCGCTGAAGGCGGTGATGAAGATGATCGGCGTGCGCTCGGAGCTCTTGCGCTGGCGCACCATCGACGCCGTCTCGAAGCCGTCCATCATCGGCATGTTGACGTCGAGCAGGATGACCGCGAACTCCTGCTCGAGCAGGCGGCGCAGCGCGTCGCGGCCGGACGCCGCGGTGACCACGGTCTGGCCGGGCTCCGACAGGATGGACTCGAGCGTCAGCCGGTTGTCGGCGCTGTCGTCCACCACCAGGATGTTGACCCGCTCGCCGCGGGCCGCCGCTGTCATTTCGCCCATCTTGCGCCCGTCCGCCTGCTAAACCGATCGCCGATCGTCTGCATCCGTGCCATGGCTCTGGGCCGCTTCCCCTCCGGGATCGAAATCATCAGCGGAAGAGCCAGCCACGCAGCACTGTCAGCATGTGCTCGGTATCGACTGGCTTGGCCAGGTAGTCCCACGCCCCGGCTTCGAGCGTCTTCTCGCGATCGCCCTTCATCGCCTTGGCGGTGACGGCGACGATGGGCAGCTCCTTGAAACGCGCCGAGCGGCGGATGGAACGGATGGTCTCGTAGCCGTCCATGTCGGGCATCATGATGTCCATCAGCACGATGTCGATCCCCGGCGTCCGTTCGAGCGTGGCAATCGCGCCCCGGCCGGTCTCCGCCGCCAGGACCTCCATATCGTAGCGTTCGAGCACGCTGGTGAGCGCAAAGATGTTGCGGATGTCGTCGTCGACGATCAGCACCTTGCGGCCCGCCAGCACCGCCGGCGTCTCGTAGAGGTCTTCGATCATCCGCCGCCGGGCGGCGCCCAGCTCCCCCACCGGACGGTGCAGGAGCAGCGCCGTCTGGTCCACCAGGTGCTCCGGCGCCTGCACGTGGCGCAGCACCGGCAGGTGGCCGAGCTTCTTGAGCAGCCGTTCGAGCCGCTTCGGCACCGCCCGCGGCGTATAGACCAGCGCCGGCAAGCCGCGCTCAGCGCAGCGCCGGACCAGCTCCTCGAGATCCGCCGCCTCCCGCGGGTCGGCGCCCTGGGGCACCATCACCACGCAGGCGTAGGGCCGCTCGTCGAGCCGTGCCAGCGCCGCCAGGCTGGTTTCGGCAACGTGGACGCGCGCCGTGCCGTAGCTCACCAGCTCGAGCACCGCCGGCTGCAGGGCGTCGCGGCCGCCCACCAGCAGCAGGTCCCGCTCCGGCTGGTCGATGGCGTCGCGGATGGCGAAGAAGGCGGCCTCGAGCGCATCGCGGGTCGTGATCGGCTTGTTGAGCAGCCCGATCGCTCCCATGCGCGTGGCCTTGCCGCTGTCCTCTTCGGTGGTGATCACGTACACCGGGATGTGCCGCGTCGCCGTGTCAACCCGCAACCGCTCGAACACCCGCCAGCCGTTGATGTCGGGCAGCGAGATGTCCAGGGTGACGGCATCGGGCCGCCGCTCGCGGGCGAGCGCCACCGCCTCGGCGCCACGGGTGGCGAGCAATCCCTTGAATCCCTGCTCGCGCGCCAGGTCGAGGAGGAAACGGCCGAAGTTCTCGTCGTTGTCGACGATCAGCACCACGCGGTCGCCAGGCTGCACGTTCTCGCGGTCGTCGGCCAGGCTGAGCACCCCCGTGTCGTCGGCATTCATGATCTCGGCGTGCCGGGCCGCCTCGAGGCTGGCCTCCTGCTCGCCTTCCTCGTGCAGGTGGGACATGCGCGCCAGGTGCTCCTCGCGCAGCTCGGCAGCGTCGGCAGCAGCCTGGGCCGCCGCCTGGGCCTGGGCCTGCGCCTGAGCGGGCGACGCCGCCGCCGCGCCGACCGCCTTCGGTGCCGAATAAGTCTGCGGCAGGTAGAGGGTGAACTTGCTGCCCTCCCCCGGTGCGCTGTGGAGACGGATCTCGCCGCCGAGCAGCCAGGAGATCTCACGGCTGATCGCCAGGCCGAGGCCGGTGCCGCCGTACTTGCGGCTCGTCGAGCCGTCGGCCTGCTGGAAGGCCTCGAAGACGATCTGCTGCTTGTCGAGCGGGATGCCGATGCCGGTGTCCGCCACCGCGATCGCCAGCACCGAGCGCGCTCGGTTCAAGACCTCGTGGTCGGGGCTCCAGCCGCCGGTGGCGCGCTCGATCGACAGCACCACGCGCCCCTCCTCGGTGAACTTGAAGGCGTTCGACAGCATGTTCTTGATGACCTGCTGCAGGCGCTTCGAGTCGGTGACGAAGGCGCGCGGCAGGCGCGTATCGAGCTCGATCGCGAAGTCCAGGCCCTTGGCTGCCGCGACGTGGCGGAAGGTGCGCTCGATGTAATCGGAGAGCTCCTTGAAGCGCACCTCGCCGACCTCCACCACCACGGTGCCGGACTCGATTTTCGACAGGTCCAGGATGTCGTTGATCAACCGCAGCAGCTCGTTGCCCGCCGAGTGGATGGTCTTGGCGAACTCCGTCTCCTTGGGCGAGAGGTTGGATTCCAGGTTGCGCGACAGCTGGTCGGAGAGGATCAGCAGGCTGTTGAGCGGCGTCCGCAGCTCGTGCGACATGTTGGCCATGAACTCGGACTTGTACTTCGAGGTCAGGGCGAGCTGCTTGGCCTTTTCCTCGAGCGCCTGCCGGGCCTGCTCGACCTCCTGGTTCTTGCGCTCCACCTCGGCGTTCTGCTCGACCAGCAGGCCGGCCTTCTCCTCGAGCTCCTGGTTGGTCTTCTGCAGCACCTCCTGCTGGCTCTGCAGCTCCTTGGCCAGGGACTGCGACTGGCGCAGCAGGTCCTCCGTGCGGGTGTTGGCCTGGATGGTGTTGAGCACGATGCCGATCGATTCCATCAGGTCGTCGAGGAAGGCCTGGTGGGTCGGGCTGAAGCTGTCGAACGACGCCAGCTCGAGCACCGCCATCACCTGGCGCTCGAAGACCACCGGCAGCACGATCAGGTTGAGCGGCGCCGCCGAACCCAGGCCCGACGAGATCTCGACGTAGTCGCGCGGCACGTTGCGCAGCAGCATCTTCTTGTTCTCGATCGCGCACTGGCCGATCAATCCCTCGCCCAGCGCAAACTCGGTCTTGCGCGGCGTGGTGGCGAAGCTCGCCAGCAGGCGCAGCCCCTGCGCTTCGTCGGCGGCGCCGTCCAGGGTGTAGAAGACGGCCTGCTGCGCCGAAACCACCGGCGCCAGCTCGGAGAGGATCAGGCGGCCGACGGTCAGCAGGTCGCGCTGGCCCTGCAACATGCGGCTGAACTTGGCGAGGTTGGTTTTGAGCCAGTCCTGCTCGCTGTTCTTGAGCGTCGTGTCGCGCAGGTTGCGGATCATCTCGTTGATGGTGTCCTTGAGCGCCGCGACCTCGCCCTGCGCCTCGACCTTGATCGAGCGCGTCAGGTCGCCCTTGGTGACGGCGGTCGCCACCTCGGCGATGGCGCGCACCTGCGTCGTCAGGTTGGCGGCCAGCTGGTTGACGTTGTCGGTCAGGTCCTTCCAGGTGCCGGCCGCGCCGGGCACGCTCGCCTGGCCGCCCAGCCTGCCCTGCACGCCCACCTCGCGCGCCACCGTGGTCACCTGGTCGGCGAAGGTGCGGAGCGTCTCGGTCATGCTGTTGATCGTCTCGGCGAGCGCGGCGACCTCGCCTTTCGCTTCCAGCACGAACTTCTCGTTCAGGTTGCCGTTGGCGACCGCTGTCACGACCTTGATGAT
>DATKFK010000656.1:0-3450 GCA_035544375.1 Thermoanaerobaculia bacterium | reverse complement strand
AGCGCTCGGCCCCGCCGGCCCCTCCTGACAACCAGCATGCTACTACGGGGAACGGGCCTGTCGTGAGCACTTCGTGAGCGCTCCGTCGAGGACGCCGATGAGGCACAATCAGGGGACGATGAGCGACCACGTCCAGGACCTCCGCGTCGCCGCCCGCGGCCTCGCCCACCAGCCAGGGCTGGTCCTTGCCGCCGTGCTGACCCTGGCGCTCGGCATCGGCGGCAACACCGCGATCTTCAGCGTCGTCGACTCGGCGCTGCTCGTGCCGCCGCCGTTTCGCGACCCCGGCCGGCTGGTCGTCGCCTGGGCCTCGAACCCGGGCCTGGCGCAGTCGGCCGGCCTGAAGGACCAGTTGCCGCCCTCGTACGGCGACTTCTACGACTGGCGGCGGCAGAGCCGCGGCCTGGAAAGGCTGACCCTGGTGCAACCCGCGACCATGGCCTTGACCGGGCAGGGCGACCCCCGGCAGCTCGACGTCGTCCGCGTCACCGGCGACTTCTCGCAGCTGCTGGGGACGCCGGCAGCCCTGGGGAGAGGGCTGCTCCCGGCCGACGAGCTCCCCGGGAAGGCCGCGGCCGTGCTCCTCTCCGCCACCGGCTGGCGGCGCTGGTTCGGCAGCGACCCGCACGTCGTCGGCCGGCAGGTCGTCCTGGACGGCAGTCCCATGGTCGTCGTGGGCATCATGCCGCCGCGCTTCGCCTTTCCGCGCGGCTCCGAGATGCCGTCGTTCTACGGCTTCGCCGCCGAGCCCGACGCCTGGGTGCCGCTGGCGTTGCGCGTCGAGCAGCGGGAGGACCGGGCGACGCGCGCCGGCGTGGCGATCGGCCGCCTGCGTCCGGGCGCGGGGATCGCGCCGGCCGAGGCGGAGCTGGCGGCCGTCTGCCGCCAGCTGGAGCGGCTCCACCCGCGGGTCAAGGGCTGGAGCGCGCGCCTGGCGCCGCTGTCCGAGCAGCTGACCGGCGATCTCCGGCCGGGGCTGCTGATGCTTTGGGGCGCCGGCGGCCTGGTGCTGCTCATCGCCTGCGCCAACGTGGCGAATCTCCTGCTGGCGAGAGCGGCCGGGCGCCGGCGCGAGATCGCGGTGCGCACGGCGCTCGGCGCCGGGCGCGGGCGGCTCGCCGCCCAGCTGCTGCTCGAGAGCGGCCTGCTGGCGGCGGCGGGCGGCGTCCTCGGCCTCGCCTTCGCCGCCGTGGCTCTGCGGCTCTTCGCCGCCTTCGCGCCGCCCGTCGCGCGCGCCTACGTCGCCGCCGGGTCCGGGCCGGGGAGCGGCGGCGCGATCGGCTTGGACGGCCGGGTGCTGGCGTTCACCGCCGCGCTCTGCGTCGCCGCCAGCATCGTCGCCGGCCTCGCACCCATGTTGCAGATGGGCTGGCCAGATCTGGCGGCGCTGCTGCGGAGCGGCTCCCGCGCGGCAAGCGGCCCGGTGGCCAGCCGGCGCACCCGCAACGGCCTAGTGGTGGCGGAGGTGGCGCTCGCGGCCGTGCTGCTGATCGGCGCCGGTTTGCTGCTGCGCAGCCTGGTCTCCTTGCTGGCGGTGGATCCGGGCTTCCGGCCGGCCGGGGTCCTGAGCTTCGAGGTCGACCGGCCAGAGGACCCGGTCCGGGAAGCGCCCCGCCTGGCGCTCCTGTTCCAGCGGCTGGCCGACAGGCTGCGGGCGCTGCCCGGCGCCGTCGCCGTGGGTGGCGTCTCGGAGCTGCCGCTGGACGGCGTCGAAGTGAAGGCGGGCGTCTACATCGAAGGACGGCCGGTGCCCGAAAAACCCGAGGAGGTCCTGTTCGCCGACTCGCGGGAGATCGTGCCCGGATATTTCGCGGCGATGGGCATTCCGCTGCGCAGCGGCCGGCTGCTCGACGCCGGAGACGAGGCGGGCAAGCCCCTGGCGGCGGTCATCGACGAGACGATGGCGCGGACGTTCTGGCCGCACGAGGATCCGCTGGGCAAGCGGTTCCGCCGCGCCACGAACCCGCGGAGCGGCAACGATCCCGCCAATCCCTGGTACACGGTGGTCGGCGTCGTGGGCACCGTCCGGCAGGCCCTGGGCAGCGCGCCGCAGCCCCAGATGTACCGGACGGCGGCACAGCTCCTGCCGGCGCTGGCGGCGGCCGACATGGTCTTCGTGATCCGCACCAGCGGCGACCCCGCGACGATGACCAGGGCGGTCAGGGCAGCGGTCCGGCAGGTCGATCCCGGCCAGCCGATCACCAAGGTCCGCACCCTCGAGCAGGTGGTGGCCGGCTCCGTGATCCGGCGCCGGTTCAGCTTGATGCTGCTGGGCTTCTTCGCCATCCTGGCGCTGGTGCTCTCGACGGTGGGCATCTACGGCGTCACCTCCTACTCGGTCGCCCAGCGCCGCCGCGAGCTGGGGCTGCGGGTGGCCCTGGGGGCGAGGCCGCCGGCAGTCCTCGGCCTGGTGCTGGGGGAGGCCGCCTTGCTGGCGGGCCTGGGGGTCTTGGTGGGCGCCGCCGGGGCCCTCGCCCTCGGCCGTGTCCTCGGGTCGCTGCTGTACGGTATCGGCCCGGCCGACCCGCTCACCTTCGGCGTGACGGCGGCGGGCCTTCTGCTGATCGCCGTGGCCGCGGCCTGGTCGCCCGGGCGGCGGGCCACCGAGGTCGACCCGAATATGGCCTTGCGCAACGAGTAGCAGAGGTCGCAGAACGAAGGGGTGGGGGCGTCCCCTTCCCCCCCGGAGGGTGCGGTCAGCAGGATCGCCGCCGGCGTGGCGGAGCTAGAGCCTTGTCGTGGCGGCGGCGCGCGAGGCGCGGGACACCGCGGCCGCCAGCAGATCGCCGACCTGGGAGGTGGTCAGGCTGCCGCCGAGATCGGGAGTGGTCTGGCCCTGGCGCAGGCTGTCCGCGACCGCCTCCTCGACGATGCGCGCCGCCTCGGCGTGGCCCAGGGTGTCGAGCATCAGCGCCGAGGACAGGACGGCGCCCACCGGGTTGGCCCGCCCGGTGCCGGCATACTTGGGCGCCGAGCCGTGGACCGGCTCGAACATCGAGGTGCGGCCAGGATGGAGGTTGGCGGAAGCGGCTACGCCGAGGCCGCCCTGCAGCGCCGCGCCGAGGTCGGTGATGATGTCGCCGAACATGTTGTTGGTGACGATCACGTCGAGCTTTTCGGGATGCAGCACCATCTGCATGGCGAGCGCGTCGACGAACATGTGCTGCGCCTGGATCTGCGGGTAATCCTCGGCGACCTCGCGGAAGCAGCGCTGCCACAGGTCGTGGCCGTAGCGCATGACGTTGGACTTGTCGCTCATCAGCACCTGCCGGCGGCCGTGTGCCACGGCATACTCGAAGGCGGCGCGCAGGATCCGCTCGACCCCCTTGCGGGTGTGGATCTCGTCCTGCACCGCGACCTCGTCGGCGGTGCCGCGCTTGAAGTTGCCACCGATGTTGACGTAAGCGCCCTCGGTGTTCTCGCGGAACACGACGATGTCGACGTCGGCTT
>DATKFK010000655.1:0-9969 GCA_035544375.1 Thermoanaerobaculia bacterium | reverse complement strand
GCGGCGGCGAGCTTTTCCTGGTATTCGCCCAGGCGGGCTTCCGCCTCCTCGCGGTCACGGCGTGCCGCCTGCAGCGATTCGCGGATGTAGGCTTCCCGCGCCTGCAGGCCGGCGAGCAGCGGGCCCCAGGCGTACTTGCCGAGCACCACCAGCACCAGCACGAAGATGACGACCGTCCACAGCGCGTTGCCGATGTCGCCGGCAAAGACGTTGCTGGCGGCCTCTGTGCTTTCGGCCGGGACGGCGGCGAGCATTCTGAAGGGGGCCGCGGCGGCCGCCGGGGCCGCGAGCAGCGCGGCCGCCAGCCCGTACGCGATCGCCAGCGTTCGCCTTGGGGACACTATTTCGAGACCAGGAAGTCGATGACCAGCCCGAACAGCGCCACGCCTTCGATCAGCGCCGCGGTGATGATCATGGCGTTGTTGATCGGACCCACGGCTTCCGGCTGCCGCGCGATCGACTCGGTGGCGCTGCCGCCGATGCGGCCGATCCCGATGCCGGCGCCGATGGCGACGAAGCCGACGCCCAGGCCGGCGCCGAGCTTGCGGGCGCCATCGGTGGTGAGGCCGGTGCCGTGCTCGGCGGCGGCGGCCCCCGGTGCGTCGGCCTGGGCGTGCGCCGGCGCGACGGCGGCGAACATCAGGAGGAAACCGCCCACGATCGACATCAGCGCGAACTTGGCAGCTCTCTTACTCTTCATCGGAAAAGATCCTTTCGTCGGTTCCTTTGCGGCCGTGCGGGGCCGGCCGCCTCTCCTCGAAAACGCCATCGCGGTGCGCCTCACGGCCCGCTCTGCCCCCGCGTCGGTCCGGGCATGGCGAAGATGGACGGGAATCAGCTCGCTGCTTCCGCCTCGCCGTGCGCCGGCGCGTGCTCGTCGTGGTCTCCGTGGTCGTAGATCACGGCCTGGCCGATGAACAGCGAGGTCAGGAAGGCGAAGATGAACGCTTGCAGCAGGGCCACCAGGATCTCGAGCAGGGTGATGCCGATGGCGCCGGCGATGACCGGCACCGCCACCAGCAAGCCCACGCCGGCGCCCATCGCGCTGCCGGCCCCCAGGATGAAGCCCACCAGCACGGCCAGCATGATGTGCCCCGCGAGCATGTTGGCGAACAGACGGATGGCCAGTGCGAACGCCTTGGCGAACTGGCCGAGGATCTCGATCGGCACCAGAAGCGGCGCCAGCCACAACGGGCCGGGACAGAAATGCGCGAAGTAGTGCCAGCCCGCCAGCCGCACGCCGTTCCAGACGAACATCACGAAGGTGATCGCCGCCAGCGAGCCGGTGACCCAGATGTTGCCGGTGGCCGTGCCGCCCAGGTGCAGCCCGACCAGCGGCGATACCGTCGAGACCGGGAGGAGACCCAGCAGGTTGTTGACCAGCACGAAGAAGAACAGGGTCCAGATGTACTTGACGAAACGGTCCGTGTGCTCGTGCAGGGTGGGCTCGACGACCTCTTTGCGCAGGTATTCGCAGATCGCTTCGAGGAAGTTCGCCGGTCCGGCCGGCACCAGGCTGCCCACCTCGTCCTGGTCGGGGAGGGCGCG
This sequence comes from Thermoanaerobaculia bacterium, assembly GCA_035544375.1. Taxonomy (GTDB): domain Bacteria; phylum Acidobacteriota; class Thermoanaerobaculia; order Multivoradales; family UBA5704; genus JASLEW01. The sequence continues at coordinate 8,421 of DATKFK010000655.1, read as the reverse complement.
GCGCTTCCTGACGAACAGGGGGAACAGCAGCATCAGCAGGACGCCGGTCGTGATCATCATCACGATGTGGTTGCTGAGCAGGGTGATCTGGTGCTCCGGCGTCAGGAACCCGAGGTTCGCGGGCCGCGTCACCAGCGGATGCTGGACGACGTGCTCGAGGGGGTTGCCGCTCGGGTCTGTGGTCATTGCCTGGTACGTCCTCCGCCGCTCGAGCCTCTTTACAGGCCACCAGCCTTCAGCCAATCTCCGTTTCGGCCGTTGCCGGCCGGTTCGTGCCTGCCGCCGCGCGCATCGCATAGCGGCTGTCGACCACCAGCTGCGCGAGGTAGCTGACCGCCGTCCAGATCGCGAGCGGGCGGATGGCCAACCGGCCGGTCGCCGCCGCTGCCAGGCCGAGCGCCAGCACGGTCACGAGGCGCGCCGCCATCGCCAGCAACGCGGCCTGGGGACGGCTCGCCGGCCGCGGGTCCGACAGGGCGATCGGCACCCCGCCGACCGCCGACGCCGCCACCGCCACCAGGCATCCGACCACCAGCGCCGGAACCCCGGCGGCGCCGCTCAGGTACAGGGTGGGCAGAGTACCGGCGGCGCCGACCGCCGCCGCGACGACGATGGCCGTGGCCAGGAACCGCCGATACCCTGAGCCAGCCGAGCTGTCCGAGCCAGCGCGGGCCTCAGCTTGGAGGGTCATCTTCCCCCGGGCGAGTCCTCTTGGACAGTCGCGACGTGGCGCGGATCAAGTTGTAGAACCCGCCGATCAGGCCCAGAAAAAAGCAGATCAGCGTGCCCCACGGCCCGCTGCTGTAGTGCCGATCGATCCAGATGCCGACCAGGACGAAACCCGCGACGGCACAGGCCAGCTCGAAGCCAAGGCCGTAAGCGCCGGCTGAATCTCCGCCACGTTCTCTGAGTGTCCGCTTGCCAGGCATCGGGCTCGGACTCGCCTTCCCCAACCTCGCGCCGCTCCACCCCCCGGCCTCGCGGCGCGGAGTGTAGCAACTTCGGCAGGCCCGTTCAAGCTGGCACTAGCGGTTGCGGGGAGCGGCCGCCCGCGGGACCGCGTCCGAGACGATCGGCAGCAGGGAGACGGCCGGCAGGTCGTGAGGCACCGAGATGCCCTGCGACAGGATGTGGCGCTGGCGATCGACGACGTGCTGCAGGGTGGTCGTCGACAGGATGCGCTCGACGGCAGCCTTCACCTCCAGAAACACCTCGCGGATCGCACAGTGCTCGGAGCCGATCTCGATGTGACACGGCAGGGCGAGGATCTGGTCCACCGAAGTGGTCTGGCCCTCGAGCGTCATCAGGATGTGCCGGATGGAGATCTGCGACGCGGGGCGCCCGAGCACGTGGCCGCCCTGGGGCCCGCGGTTGGAGTGGATGAGGCCGTCCTTCGACAGCTGCGCCAGGATCTGGCGCAGGTAGGGCTCGGGAATCGCCTGGTGGCGGGCGATCTCGTGACTGGTCACCGGCGAGCTCTCGCCATGCATCGCGATATGCAACATCGCGCGCAGGCCGTACTCGCCCTTGGTGGATATCTTCATCGGACTCTTGATTTTACCACAACCGCCGGCCGGCGCTCCGGGCAATTCACCGGGAGGCGCCGCGGGCCGCACCGGCAGTGACCAGAGCCGGCAGGGGCGACAGGTCGTGCAGGCCCGAGCGCGCCGGCGGGCGCCGCGCCGATTTGCTCGCCGGTCCGCCCTGGCCGCCCGGACCGGACGGGCCGGACGGCGCGCCGCCGCCACGCACCAGCAGCAGCGCGCGCATGCCCGCGGCGATGGCGCCTTCGAGGTCCTCGAGACGGCTGTCGCCGACGTGCAGGGCGGCGCGGGGCTCCACCCCCAGCTCGCGCAGCGCCCGGCGGTAGATCCGGGAGTCGGGCTTCTCGACCCCCACCGCCGAGGAGTACACCAGCACGTCGAAACGCCTGGCCAGGTCGAGCTGCCGCAGCAGCTCCGGCAGGCGCGTATCCCAGTTGCTGATCACTCCGAGCCGCAGGCCGCGGTCCCGCAGCGCGTCCAGCACCTCGGGCACCTCGGGGTAGACCTCCCAGGCCCCGCCGCTGCCGAAGCGATGGAACAGCTCGGCGGCGGCAAAGCGCGAGGGCGGCGGCACCTCCAGATGCTCGCAGAAGCGGCAGAGGAACCGCTGCCACCAGCCGCGAGCCCCTGCGGGATGCGCGCTGAACCGGTCGCGAGAGGGGTCGGCGGAGCAGGCCATCTCCCGCCACACCACGCCGATCAGGCGCAGCGCCTCGGCAGGAGCGACCTCGACGCCGTGGCGCCCCAGCACCTCGGAATAGATGTCCCCGAGGCGGGGGCAGTGGACCAGGGTATGCGTAACGTCGAAGGTGACCGCCTCGATCATGCCACCCTCAGGATACTCCCACCGCGTGTCGACGGCGCAAACACCCGCCGAGACCGCCGCGCCGACCTGGCCGCGGCCGGCCGCAGGATCAATCCCTCGGCGGGTCGCCGCTCGCTGTCGGCGGCAGTGGCGGCAGCGGCGGCAGCGGCGGCAACGGCTGCGGCAGCGACCGCCAGGGGAAGAGCGCCGCCGCGCCCACCAGCAGGAGGTGCAGCGCCCCGTGGAGGAGGAAGCCGGCGAACAGCAGTCCCATCCACCCGGAGAACAGCAGCAGGGCCGCCGCGGCGCGGGCAAAGGCGGAGGCGGGCATCGCTACCTGGAGGCTACGGCGCCTGCTTCCAGGTCTCGACCGGGTTGGCGAGCACGCCGGCGCCCGAGACCTCGACCTCGATCAGGTCGCCGCCGGCCAGCTGGCCCACCCCTCCCGGCGTCCCGGTCAGCAGCAGGTCTCCCGGCTCGAGCGTCATCATCCGGGAGGCGTAGACGAGCAGCTCCACGATCCCGAACACCATGTCGTGGGTGCTGCCGCGCTGGCGCTCAGCGCCGTTGACGCGGGTGACCACGGTCAGGTCGTCGAGGGGGGCGCCGACGAGGATCGCGGGACCCAGGGGGCAGAAGGTGTCGAAGGACTTGGCGCGCGCCCAGGTGGCGTCGCTGCGCTGCAGGTCGCGGGCGGTCACGTCGCAGGCGCAGGTCACGCCCAGCACCGCGCGCGCCGCCTCCTCGGCGGTGGCCCGGCGCAGCCGCTCCCGCAGCACCACCGCAATCTCGCCTTCGTATTCCACCCGCTGGCTCTCGATCGGCAGCACCACCGGCGCCCGCGGTCCGATCACCGCCGAAGGCGCCTTGAGGAACAGCACCGGCTCGCTCGGCACCGGGTTGTCGAACTCCCGCGCGTGCTCGACGTAGTTGCGTCCGATGCCGACGATCTTGCCGGGCAGGACAGGGGCCAGTAGCGCCGCCCCCTCCCGCGCCACCGGCCGCCCCACCTCCCACTCCGCGGCCGGCTGGGCGAACGGATCGGAATGGAGCAGCCGCATCTCGCCGCCGGGCCCGTCGCTCACCGCATGGAAGCCTTCAGGACCGATCCTGTACAAGAGCATGGCCTATTCTAGTGTCGCGAGCCCGAAAGTCGCATCGTCGGCCGTAGGCGGTCGAGCGATCCCCGGGCTCCCTGGCCCGCCAGGCGCGGTCCGCGGATCAGAGGTCCATCGCCACGCCGCCGATCCACGTCCGCCGCGGGCTCGGGTAGCCCAGCACCTCGGCATAGCGGCGGTCTGCCAGGTTCTCGATCCGCACGTAGGGCGACAGCCAGGGCAGCGCCCGCCGGCTGGCCGCGACGTCGAGCCGGACGAAGCCGGGATTCGAGCTGCGGGCGCCGCTCACCGGATCGAGATCGGCGCGCTCGCCGACGTAGCGGCCGGTGAAGTTGAAGGTCCAGGGCCCCGGCCGCGCCGTCAGCAGCAGGTTGGCGCTCCACCTGGGACGCCGCAGCAGGTCGAGGTCCGTCGTCTGATCCACCGCCTCGAGGCGGGTGCCGTTGAGCTGGGCATAGAAGATCCCCCGGCGGAAGCCGGCCAGCCCCTCCACCCCGCGGCTCCGCGCCCTGCCGACGTTGACGTCGCGCGAGGAGAAGTTGTCGAAGACGATCAGGTTGTGCTGGCGGTTGTCGAAGCCGGTCGCCACGAACCGCCATGGCCCCGCGTCCTGCTCGACACCCACCTCGTAGCTGGTGCCGGTCTCCGGACGCAGGTTGGGATTGCCGCTGAAGGGGAAGAACAGCTCCCCCAGGGTTGGGGCGCGAAACGCCTGGCCGTAGCTGGCCCGCAGGCGGGTGCCGCCGGCGATGCGCCAGACGCCGCCGGCGCGCAGGCTGGTCTGGCCTCCGAAGACGTCGTTGTCGTCGCGACGGACGCCGAGGTCGAGGCGCACCGGACCGCCGCCGTAGCTGGCCTGCCCGAAGCCGGCCCAGGTGCGCTGATGGGCGCGATCGAGGTTGGTGCCGAAGACGTCCTGGTTGCTGACCCGAAAGCCCTCGCCCTCGGTGCCGAGCGAGATCTCGAGGTCCTGCGCCGCCTGCCGCAGCAGGTGGTACGAACCCACCGCGCGGCCCGCGAGCGTCTCCGAGCGGGTGTCCGAGGCATAGGCGCCGAACGGGTCGTCCGGGCTGCGGAAGGTGTCGTCGAAGCGCGTGTCCGAGAGCTGCGCGTCGACCAGCCAGCGCCCGCCGGTCGCGTCCAGCGGCAAGGCGACCTCCCGCTCCTGCCAGGAGATCCGGGTCTCGGGCGTCGGCACGCCGGACGAGAACGGCACCCCGGTCCGGGCGTCGTTGGCGCGGACCAGCAAGCCCAGGCTGCTCCCCGGCTGCATGGCCCAGAGGGCGCGGCCCACGACTTCCTCGCCGTCGAAGAAATCGTTGTTCAAGGTGCCCTCGCTGCGCCGCGCATGACCGGTGACGTCGAGCTGCACGCCGCCCAGGCTGGCGCCGGCGGCGAGCCCGCCGCGCAGGTAGCCGTGCTCGCCGCCCTCGAGGTCGGCGGCGAGCCCGCGGCGGGCACCGGTCAGCACCTGCACCACTCCGCCGACGGCGTTGCTGCCGTACAGGGCGCTGAACGGGCCGCGCACCACCTCGACCCGCTCGACGCCCTCGGTCGGCACGAACTGCCAGTTGATGTCGCCGAAGAAGGGATCGTTGAGCGGGATGCCGTTCCACAGCAGCAGCGTCTGGTTCGAGTTGGCGCCGCGGATGAAGACCGAGGTCTGCTGGCCGGGCGCCCCGGCCTGCGCCACGGTCAGGCCGGGCACGCTCCACAGCAGGCTGGCGAGGTCGCGCGCCTGCCGGTCCGCGATCTCCTGCGCGTCGATCACCGTCACGGTGGCGGGGGCCTCGTCGCGCGGCTCCGCGTCGAGCGAAGGGGTGACCACGACCGAGTCGGCGAACCGCGGCGTGGGAGTCGGGGGAATGGACTGGGCCAGCAGGCCCGGCATCGCGCCCCCGAGGATGCCGGCCGCCAGAAGAATCTGACGCATGTGTGCTCCTTCACCGGTTGCGACGTCCCCAGGGGGAACGTAGGCAAGGTGGCGGAGGCACGCGGCCGACCGGTTGCCTTGCCCCGCACCCCGCGGGTGGCGTCGGACGGTACGGCAGGTCTCCTGGCTTCCGGATCTTCCTACTCCCGGGCCTTCCCACGCGGGCAACCCCCTTTGGGGGGATCCACCTCGCGCAGTGGCACATCTCCGGTTTCGTACCCGGTTACAGTGGCGGGGGCCGCGCCGGAATCACACCGGCTTCCCTTTCGCGGACGGCGGGCCTCCTCGTTGGAGGCCGCGACGTCACCGCACCGTCGGTTTTGTCAAAGAAGAGCCTCGCCGTCAGCGGTGTGCAGCGTCGCCGGCAGGTCGAGAGCTCGGACGGACGTGCGCGCTGCTACTGATTGGGTCCGCCGCCGCCGGCCGGAGCGGGCGCGGCGGGCATCGGCACCGGCACCTGTGGCACCGGCGCCGGCACCCCGGGGAGCACCGCACCCCCGACCAGCCTGGCCGGTATGCCGGCGGTCTGCTCGGTGCTGACGAACTGCGGGATCGTGTAGCGCGACTGCTCCTGCTGCTGCTGGTAGATGTTCTGCAGCGCCTGCAGGGTCGCCGCCTGCGGGTTGGCCTGCAGGCTCGCCGGATCGACGGCGTCGTTCGGCGCCCAGCCAATGGCGATGGTGTTGAAGTTCAAGGCGACGCCGAAGCCGCGGATCTGTGACTCGGACACCACGCCCTCGAGGTCTCGCTGGTCGATCCCGATCCAGTTGCCGACGTCGCTGAGCACGATCACCACGTTGGGGTCCCAGGTGGCCTGCTGCGGCTGGTACAGCGTGTCGATGGTCGTGCCGTTGCGCAGCTTGACGTGGAACACCTCCGCCCGGGTGGGCGCGGCCGATAACCAGACCAGGCCCACCAGGGCGGTCAGGGAGAAGGAAAGCCGATTCCGGTTCCGGGACATAGCAACCCTCCTGCGAACGGCGTGGGCCGGCATCCAAACGTGCATGATAGCACGCGTTAGCCCTCTACTTAGTTGCCCCGGCGCCGAGCACCGGGCCGCAGCCGGGCTGCCGCCGGCCTCCGCTCACGGATGGCTGGTCGAGTCGTAGAAGCCGGCGATGTCGCTCTTCCACTGCTTGAGCGAAGGCTCGTGGATGTACATCATGTGGCCGGCCTCGTAGTACTTGAGCTGGATGTGGGAGCGCAGCTCGGGCTCGAGTCCCAGGTGGTCGATCATCGCCTCGGTGGCAAGGAACGGCGTCGCCAGGTCGTAGATGCCATTGAGCACCAGCACTCGCAGGCCGGGGTTGTAACCCAGGGCATGGGCGAGATCGAGCCCGGTGTTGGGGATGGGAATGGGGAACAGGAAGTTGGCGCCGGCAGGACGGTGCTTCCAGTCCCATGCGCCGCCGATCGTGAAGCTCTGGATGTTGTAGGTCTTGCCCTGGCCGAACTTGAGCTCGCGGTGGTAGTAGTCCAGGAAGGCGGCGGTGAAGGCCGAGCTGATGGCCGCCGACTGGGGGTCGTACTCGGCGTCCTCCGCCAGCGGGTCGAATGCAACCCCGCGGAAGCGCGCATCCAGCCGGCCCACGGTCTCGTGATGCTCGCGCAGCAGCTCCTGGGTGAACTGAGACTCGCGCACCCGCAGGTTGGAAGTCTTGATGTAGGCGACGGAGAGGCCGGTGTACTCGTGCAGCTTCTCGGCCACCGCATCGCGTTGCTTGGGATCGAGCCCATCCCCCTCGAGCAGCGCCTCGGAGTACTCGCCGAGCGCGAACTTGCGGACCTCCCGCAGGAAGGGCTCGAGCTGGGCCGGCGGGTGAGGCAACGCGTGATGATAGGCCGCGACGGCGGCGAAGGTGGGCAGGAACAGCGCGTACGGCCGCTCGTTGCCGGGCCACTCGAAGATCGCTTCGATGTCAAGCGCGACCGAGACCAGGATGACGCCATTGAAGGCCATGTTCTCCCTGGTCTGCAGGTGGTCGACGATGCCGGCCGAGCGGGTCGTGCCATAGCTCTCGCCGAGCAGGTACTTGGCCGAGTTCCAGCGGTTGTTGTCGCTGACGTATTGCTTGATGAAGCGGCTGATGGAATCGATGTCCTGGTCCACTCCCCAGAAATCCTTGTCCTTGGCCTCGCCGACCGCGCGGCTGATGCCGGTGCCGACGGGATCGATCATCACCAGGTCGGTCTTGTCCAGGATGCTGTATGCATTGTCGACCACGCGATAAGGCGCCGGCGGGGTCGGACCGGCATCCGTGGTGACGATGCGCCGGGGCCCCAGCGCGCCCATGTGCAGCCATACCGAGGAAGAACCCGGCCCGCCGTTGTACGAGAAGGTGACCGGGCGCCTGGAAGCCTCCGCGCCGCGCATGGTATAGGCGACGTAACCCATCGCCGCGGTCGGCTCGTCCTTGTCGTTGCGCACGATCAGCGTGCCCGCCGTCGCGGTATAGGAAATGGTCTTGCCGCCGATCTCGACGCTGTGCTCGGTGACCGACTGCTCGGCCTTGGGCGGCTCCGCCGCCGCCTTCTTGGGCTCGTCGCCGGCGGGCTTGTCGGCGGCGCGTGCGCCGGCCGCACCCCCGAGCATGGCTGAAATCGTCGCGATCATCGCGAGCGTCGCGATCCTCGCGATCATCAGGCGGGGAAGCATTCTCTTCACAAGTCCCTCCTCGAATGGGGTACAGGCGTCGGCAGAGCGGCCGCCATGGGGTGGTGTCGAGCAGATACGGACGGCGGCGCCCATTGTTGCACCGTTCTGCGGGCGAGCCGCGCGACGCCGGCCCCGGCGGGAGCGTGGACTGCGGGCAGCGGCGGGAGCGTGGGCGCCGGCCCCGGCGGGAGCGTGGACCGCGGGCAGCGGCCGCTGCCGCCGGAGCCTTGCCGAACGAGGGGGAGAGGCGGTGCTCCGTGCTCAGTCGACCGGGATCGCCACGAAGGAAACCGGGTTGCCGTCCGGATCGGTGGCGGTGCCGGTGATGTCGCCGCGGTTGTTGATCGCGTTGGCGACCGTCAGCG
>DATKFK010000654.1:0-11827 GCA_035544375.1 Thermoanaerobaculia bacterium | reverse complement strand
TCGAACCACATGCGCGGCCACGTCTGGGAGCAGTTCGCCTCCGAGACCTACCACGACCGCCCGGGCGATCCCAACCTGCCCGATCCGAACGGCGGCGGCCGCGGCTACTATCGCAACATCTCGCTGATCAACGTCTGGGCGTTCGCGCCGTTCATGCACAACAACTCGATCGGTCCCGAGGTCTGCGGCGGCAAGCACGAGGAGGACTTCTACGATCCTCCCTACGTCAAGCCCGGCACCCTACAACCGATGGGCGCCGCCGACGCGCCCCCCTGCTGGGTGTTCGATCCCAGCGTCGAGGGCCGTTACAAGCTCTTCGTGGCGTCGATGGACGAGCTGCTCAACCCCGCCAAGCGGACGCCGAAGGTCACCATGGTGCAGCAGGACGTGCTGATCGAGCTGGGGCCGCGGACGCTGCGCGACCACAAGGTGCAGAACCTCAAGCTGCGCATCCCGGCGGGCCAGCCGGCCGGCCTGCTGTCGAGCTTCCAGTACAAGCTCATGGTGGACGACATCGTCGAGGCGCTGAGCCACCCCGAGCTGCTCACCAAGGCCAAGGGACAGGAATACACCGACGTCACGCTGCGCATCGCTCACGAGATCCTGGGCCATCTCGACCAGGGCGACGTCTACACGGTGGTGGCGGCGGACGCCAAGCTGCTGCTCGCGCGCTACGCGACCTGCACGGCCGAGGTCGAGAATGGCGGGCACCGCTTCGGCGAGGACCTGCAGCCGCAGGACAAGAAGGCGCTGACCGCGTTCCTGGCAACGCTCTGACCTGACCTGACCTGACCGCCATGACCGCATCGCCCGCAAGGAGGCCGTGAGCCATGATGAACCGACGCCTGATGCCGCCGCTGCTGGTGGCGCTGGTTTCGCTGGCCGCCTGCCAGACCAGCCGGCCGCCGACCGTCAAGTTCCTGCCCTACGGCAGCGATTACGCCAGCAAGCCCGATTTCGCCCGCGTCGAGCGGCTGGCGCCGCTCACCGTCGCCCAGCGCCTGGAGCTGACACCGGAAAACCTGACGACACTGAGCCAGGAGGAGATCGATCAGGTCTACGCCCGGCTGACCGCCGGGCCGGTGCCCGACGGGCCTTACGACGGCACCATCATCTTCGCCAAGGGAGGTGGACCCGAACGCATCAGCGAGGTGCTGGGCGGTCTCCGCGGATTCGTCTTGAACCTCGAGATCGACAAGCTGAAGATGCTCGGCGAGACGCTGTGGAAAGGAAAGGTTTTCTACCGCGGCTCGATGGAGCTGCGCAACATGATCGCGGATCGCGGCGTGGTGGCCCTGCTCTTCGGGGTCAAGGAAGCGGACATGCGCACCTACCAATATCACGGCAAGGAGGTCGGGCTGCTGTTCCCGGCGAAGCTCTACTGCGGCCAGAGCCTGCTCGACAGCCGGCGCGAATCGGTCATCATCGACTATGCGTTCGGCGACGACCTCGAGGGTTATCTCGACAACGTCGACAAGATCGCCGGGCGCAATGGCCTGCAGGTGCGCGACGAGATCCGGCGCATCCGCCCGGGCTTTTACCTGGGCCGGGCCTACATGGGCCGCGTCTTCGTGCTCAACTTCACCTTGTTCAATCCCCAGGTGGCCGCCGCCGGCCTCCCGGCCTGGCAGAGCGGCAGCGCCGGCAGCGACGAGGACTGCTGGCCGGGCTCGCAGGCGCCGCGCCCGGCCGCTGCCGCCGCGCCGGCGCGCGCCGGCCACTGACGCCGGCCGGGTGCCGCGCGGTGGCAAGTGCGGGCGTCCTCTGACACGCACGCCAGATTGCCGCGGATGTCTCGCCGGCGGCGCATGAAGCTCGGCTGGGGCGCTGCCCTGGTGGCTGCCACCGTAGCGGCCGCCGGTCCCCGGGCCGGACCGGGAACCGGCGCGATGGGGCAGATCGCTCCAAGCGCTGCACAGGGCCCGAACGCCGCGCGCCAATCGAACCGCCCCGCGGCCGCGCTCGAAACGGCCCCAGCCCCCGCGGCGGCTGAGTTTCCCGCGCCCTCGGCGGCGACGACGGCGGCGATCGCCTGGGCGGTCGATCCCGCGGCGCCCGGCCCCAACCTGCCCCCCGCCGGCCGCTCGCTCTTCGACCAGCTGACGAGCGATCCGGCGGCGCCGGCCGGCGGCGGCTCAGGCGCCAACGTGCCGTTCCCGTTCGCCGCGCTGGTGCGGTGGATCGAGGAGCGCGTGGGGTCCGACCCGGCCGGCCAGGCGCCGCTCCGCCGCGTGCTCATCCCCTTCAGCCGGTCGCTGCAGCGCAACGCCGCCAGCCCCGACTTCTTCACCTACCCGCGCGCCGTCCTGGCGGTCGATGGCGAGCCCGACCCGGCGCGCGGGACCGTTGCCGGCCCGCTGCTCAAGGACCGCCTCTTCCTCGGCTACCAGGAGAAGGCAGGCGTGCTGGAAGTCATCAGCTACAACGACGAGGCGGGCAGGTTCGAGTTCCAGGTGGTCCGCGACTACCGGCCGGGCGGCGAGCCCAGCGTCGCCTACGCGCAGCGCTCGCTCTGCGCCAGCTGCCATCAGAATGGCGCGCCCATCTTCTCCCGCCAGCTCTGGGACGAGACCAATGCGAACCCGCGCATCGCCGCCGAGTTGCGGCGCCGCGGGCGCGAGCTCTACGGTTTCCCGCTCGAGCAGGGGGTCGACGTCCCCTACGCCTTCCAGGCCGCGGCCGACCGGGCCAACCTGCTCGCCGTCTACCAGCGGCTGTGGCGCGACGGCTGCGGCGCAGGGGACGGCAAGCGCCAGAACGATTGCCGCACCGCCCTGTTCGTCGCCGTGCTGCAGGACGCCCTCACCGCCGGCAGGCGCTTCGATGCCGGCGCGGACGCCTTTCGCCGGCGCTTCGCCGAGCCGTTCGCCGCCAACTGGCGGCGGCTTTGGCCGCACGGCCTCGCCATCCCGGACGCGGACCTGCCGAACCGCGACCCACTCGCCGGCTCGCCGTCCGAGCCCAAGCAATACAGCGTCTCGCAGCAGCTCGCCTCCTCGGAGGCGGCCTTGCTGGCCGAGGTCGTGCGCCGTTCGCAGATCCCGGCACGCCTCGAGCCGCTGTCGCCGCGCCCGCCGCTCGAGAGCTGGACGCCGGGCGACGGTACCGTCGAGCGCCTGGTAACTGGCCTTGCCGACTTCCTGCCGCTGGGAGACACGCTCACTCTCGACCGCCGCCTCTTCGACCTCGGCAGCGCGCCGGGCCAGCCGCGCCGCACCCATGCCGCGCCGTGCCGCTTCGAGCTCCGCCGGCCCGCGCCGGGCGCCGGCACTGCCAGCGGGCCGGCGGCCGTCGATCGGATCAAGTTCGCATGCGGTGCCGGGGACGGCGCTCCCGCCGGGCTGGCGCTCGCGGGGCGGGTCTTCCTCGATGGCGAGCGCATCGCGGGAGGAGAGGTCGAGACGGTCGCGCTCGACGGCCGCGAGGAGATGACCGACCTGGCGGTGACCGGCGGCAGTCTCGCTCATCCGCGCGGCGATGAGCCAGGCCACGGCAGCTGGCAGCTGCGATTGTCGCTCGGCGAGAAGCTTTCCAGCCTGCACGCGCGGCTGGCGCGGGGAGACGCGGTCGAGGATCTGGTCCTGACCCTGCCTTCGCCCGGACCGGAGCCGTTGCCGTCCGCCCGGGCTCCGCGATCGCTCGGGCCGGAGACGCGGTCGCCCGTGCCGCAGCCGCTGCCGTCCGGTCCGGGGCCGCTGCCACCCGGTCAGGGGCCGCTGCCGTCCGGCCCCGAGCCGCGGCAGCCGCCCGCCGCCGCGGCGCCGCTCGCCGGCCGCGCCGAGCTGCGCCTGCTCGAGGACTTCGCGCGCGCCGAGAGCGCCGTGGCCGCCCTGTCCGCGGCCGCTCCGGAGCACGGCGGCGGAGTGTTCGGCGATGCCCCCTTCCGCGGCGCCGCCCTGATCGGCGCGCTATTCGCGCGGCTGGGCCTCGACGTGCCGCCGAACGCCGCCGCGCCGGCCGCCGCCGAGCGCTCCCCGGCCGCGACGGCCGCGGCGGCGGCGGCTGCTGCGGCGGCGGTTGCTGCGGCCGAGGCGGCCGGCCTGACGCCGCAACCGGCAAGCGCCTCGCCGGCGGTGCGCACGTTCCTGCGCTATTGCGCGAGCTGCCACCGCACCGCCGATCCGTCGCCGCCCAACTTCCTCGCCGGCGACGCCGGCCGCATCTCCGCCAACCTCGCCCATTGCGCCGAGCGCCTCTTCTTTCGCCTGAGCATGTGGCAGCTCGCCGCCGAGGGCCGCGCCAAGACGCCGATGCCGCCGGCCTCGGCGCTGCGCGGGCTCGAAATCGATCCCGAAAGCTGGCCCCGCCACCCCGATCTCGCGCTCCTCACCGGCTACGCCGAGAACGTCCTGCGCCGGCAGACCGGCGAGGCGCCGCGCCTCGACGCGCTGGCGGCGCGCGGCTATGAAGGATTGCGCAGCTGCCTGCCGCCGGCCGCTGCTGCGCCGTAGCGCTAGCCCCCCCCGCTCTCGCCCGTGACCTGCCGCGCCTCGTCCTCCCGCTTGCTCTTCGGCAGGTAGTCCGCCTCGACCCGCCGGATGAGCTCCTGCAGGCTCGCGCACGGCCGGTACAGCGCCATCGCGCTCACCGCGTCCTCTCCGAGCCCCCGGTAGCTCTCGAACTGGGTCTCTGAGAACCACTGGTCGGCGGTCGACTCATGCGGGAAGTCGGGCGAAAAGCGCGCATAGTTGGCGACGTCGAACGGGGTCGGCCGGAGCTGCTCGCAGATCGACGGCTTGACGTAGATGAGCGTGCCCGGCTTGGCATCCTGATCGACATCGCCGTAGCGGATCTCGGCGACGGCGCAGTACCGGGCCTCTTTCGAGGCCGCCTCGCCCGATCCCTTCTTGGGCAGGATGTAGACGCGGTCGGTAAAGACGATCGAGATGCCGAAATCGATGCGGATCTTGCGGATCGCGTTTCCCAGGTCCTTGAACCCATATTGCGGATCGGCGCCGGCGTCGCAGGCCAGGATGAAGCGGCAGCGCCGGCGCACCATCTCGTACAGGCCGAGGTCCTCGAAGTGGCCGCCGTCGGAAAGACTGACGTAGGGATGGTTCTCGTCGGTCCAGCCGAAGGCCTCGGCGAGCAGCTGGATCGCCGAACAACGCGGACCGCTGCGCTTGTAAGGAGCGTACCTGCCCGAGCTGCGGGGGTTGCCCAGCCAGGCGCCCAGCCGCACGGTGAACAGCGCCATGATGAAGGTGATGGCGGGCGACGAGCTGAAGCCCATATTGGGGTTGGCTGCCGCGCCGGAGGTCGCGACCGCGGTCCCCAGCGACAGCCCGTCGTAGCCGCCATATTCTTGGGTCGGCCGGTACCCCAGCCCGGCGGCGCCGCAGTGCAGCGGCGTGGCGGTGAAGCTCTCCGCCTTCCGCTCCTGCCAGGCGAGGTTCTTTCCCGCCACCAGGTTGAGCGTCAGGTTGATCACCGGGAAGGGGCGGTTCCGGCGGAGCTTGCCGAGCAAGACGTTGTCGGCGGCGTCGAAGCCGGTGAAGAGGTTGGGTTTGCGCCGGTCGTTGCTCGCGCCCAGGTAGGCGCGGATCAGCCGGTTGCGGTAGCCCGCCTGCATCGAGAAGCGGTTGACGTTCACCGGGTAGCCGGCGCCCAGCCCCAGCAGGACAAGCGCCGCGATCGCGCCCAGCGCCACGTAGCCGGCGGCGTCGTAGGGAGCGACGTACCGCCAGGCCGAGGGCTGGTGCCCGGCGGCCTCGACTTCCGCCGTGGTCGCGGTTGTCTTCGCCGGCGGCCAGCGGTGCTGGCCTTCGTAGGCGGCGAGGAGGTGCTGCGCTGCGGCCGACAGGCAGAGCACCACCAGGAGCACGAAGAGCGGCGCGGCCAGGCCCAGCAGCACCTGCGCCAGGCGGCTTCCGCCCTTGGCCTCCTGCTCGCCCCCGGGTTCCCTGACCGCCGGGGTGCCGGCGCTCTTGCCGAGGAAGGCGACCAGGGCCCCCAGGCCGCCGGTCGAGATCACGGCGGCCGCCTGGGCCGTCGCCGAGGCGAGCAGGGTCGGCGCCAGGAGCACCAGTGCGCTCCCCGCGATCCACACCACCGCGGAGATCAGCGCCCAGGCCGACCACCGCGCCCACCATTCGCGGTCGTAGTCGCCGAACTCGAGCGTCTGCATGTGCTCGGCGATGCTCGCCAAGGCGACGAACAGGGTCCGTCCCAGCAGCACCGGTCCGAAGACGAGACCTGGGCCCAGGATTGGATAGAGCGGATACCGGCTCGCGGCCAGGGCGGGTGCCCAGCCGGCGAACACCGCGGCCAGGATCGTCGCTTCGAAGGCTCCGGCGACGAGCAGCGAGACACTGTCCCACCACAGCGCCGGCACCTCGCGCCCCAGGACCAGCCGCGACAGCCACAGGGCAACGAGCGGCAGGCCGACGGCCCAGGCCAGGCTCGGCAGCAGGAGGCACCGCAGGGTCGGCGGCACCTGGTGGTGATCGCCAAGATAGCGGTAGAAACCCAGGAGCAGGAGCGGCAGGGCGAGCAGGCGCGGCACGAGCCCGGCCAGCAGGTAGTGCGGCCCGCGCGCGGTTTTCGCCTTGCCGCCCGCTCCACCGCCCGCCGCGACCTTCGGGAAGTCGCGGAGCCGGAAGGTGAAGAAGAGGCCCATGCCCTCGAGGGCATAGGCCGCGACGATCAGCCATCGCCAGATGTCCGGCCCGGCCGCGGGCCAGCGCGCCACGGCGAGCAGCGGGACCAGCAGCGGCGCCGTCAGCAGCGGCACCAGCACCAGCCAGTTGAGCAGGACGTTGCGCACCCCGATCGCCACCAGCGTCCAGGTGTCGGCGGAGAGCAGCCCCAGCCGCGGCGTCAGGTAGTTGCTGTACTGCCGGAGGTAGCTGACCTGCTGGGCCTCGGGGCATTCGGGGTCGCGCGGGGGCGCCGCCGCGAGCGCCTGCTCGACCGCCGCGAGGCCCTTCGCACCGCCGCCGGCGGCGTGGAGCCAGCGTGCCAGCCAGCCCGCGATGTAGCCTCCCCCCGAAACGCTGGACAGGTAATCGAAGCGCCCGAGCAGGCCAAGCTTGGCCAGTCCCTGCAGCACTCCCAGGTTGAACGTGGCGCTGCGGATGCCGCCGCCGGAAAAACAGAGCGCGGCGAGCGGCGGGGTGGTACCGGGGCCGCGCCGGCCTTCACCGGGCTCCTCCGCCGCGGCCGGGTCCGTCTCGCCGACCGCCGCGGACCACGAATGGACGTGCCCGAAGAGGATGGGGAGGCACCTGGCGTTCGAGGCGCCGGCCTCGTCGAAGCGGCGATCGTCGAGGCCGGCGCCGTCCGGCCGCAGACGTCTCAGCTCGTCGAGCAGCACCTGCCACAGCTGCAATGGCTCGTCCACGTCCCTGCCAGGCGGACCGCCCATCGTCTTGTCCTCGAGATCTGCTCGTCGAGCCGAGCACTAGCTCCATGCGAGCACGCGATCGCTCCCCCGTTCGGGTCCCTGAGATGCTTGGCGGCGGCTTGTCGAAACATAGCATTTCGGCTACCATGAAGTAAAGGTTTCGGTAGCCGTTCTACTGGCCCCATGGGTGGCCCCGCAGGTCAAAAGTGAGTGGGTTGGTGGGTAAGGAGTCCACGCATGAACCTATGGCGCCGGCGATTCTGGATTCTTGTCGCGATCGTCGTGGGCGTGCCGCTCGTCATCGCCATCCTGCTCGCCATGCGCTTCCTGCCGGACCGGCCGGTGACGTACGCGAATATCGAAGACCACTTCAAGTATGGCTCAACCGGCGGCGAGCGCAACGCCGGATTCCCCTACTGGATCTGGAAAGCCATGCCGGTCATCTTCAAGGATTACCTGCCGCGCAATGGCGGCCAGGGCTATGAAGCGTTCGGCATGGTGTACGAGACCGACGGCCGCGGCAACCGCAAGGACCTGCCGGTCGGCGTGATGAAGCGCCGCAACCTGGGCATCGACCGCGTGTTCGTCAACTGCGCGGCCTGCCACGCCACCACGGTGCGCGAGGCTCCCGACAAGCCGCCCCGCGTCATCGTCGGCATGCCGGCGGCGAGGTTCGACCTCGGCGGCTTCGAGCAGTTCCTCTTCGATATCGCCGTGGACGAGCGGTTCCGCGCCGCGGTGTTCGTCGCGGAGATCGAGCGGCAGGCCGGAAGCCTCGGTCCGCTCGATCGGTATGTCGTCTATCCCCTCGCCGTCGAGATCATGCGCGGCCAGCTGCTGATGCTGCGCCATCGTTTCGGTCCAGTGCGCCCCGACCTGTGGGGCCCGGGGCGCGTCGACACCTGGAACGCGGCGAAGGCGGGGCTCAACTTCGACATGGGCCGCCTGCCGGCGCACGAGCTGCTGGGCCCGTCCGATTTCCCTTCGATCTGGAACCAGCGCCAGCGCAAGCATCGCGACGACGGCAAGCCGATGCAGCTGCACTGGGTCGGCAACAACGACGAGGTCAACGAGCGCAATCTCAGCGCCGCCTTCGGCACCGGCGCGACGCCGTCCACGGTCGATCACGCCGCCATCGGGCGCATCCAGGATTGGCTGCTCGACGCGCAACCGCCCGCTTACCCGCTGCCCATCGACAAGACCCTCGCCGCCCGCGGCGCGGCGGTCTACAAGCAATATTGCGCGGACTGCCACGGGGCCAGCGGCCAGGACTTCAGCGGCAGGTACGTGGGACACGTCACCGACGTCGATCTCGTCGGCACCGACCGCGACAACTTCGATACCTACACCTACGACCTGGCCGTGAGCCAGGACACCAACTACGCCGGCACGCCGTACCGTTTCACGCACTTCCGCAAGACCAACGGCTATGCCAACCTGCCGCTCGACGGCATCTGGCTGCGCGGCCCGTACCTGCACAACGGCTCGGTGCCCACGCTGCGCGACCTGCTCGAGCCGTCGGGGTGCAGGGGCCCCGCCGCGGTCGCACGCCCGGTGACTTTCTATCGCGGCTACGACGTGATCGATCCGGCAAGGGTCGGCTTCATCGGCACCGTGGCGCAGGAGAACGGCCGCACCTTCTATCTGTACGACACGCGCCAGGACGGCAAGCACAACTGCGGCCACGAAGGCAAGATCTACGGCACCGAGCTGCCGCCGGCGGACAAGGACGCGATCGTCGAGTACCTGAAAACGTTTTGAATCGACGCTTTGAATCGAGAAGGAGAGACATGACCTTTTGGACGCCAGCGCGCAGGCGCAAGCTGAAGATCGCCGCCGCCGTCCTTTTGGTGATCGCCGCCCTCGGCGCCTGGTTCGCCTGGTACGAATTCTTCCGCGAGGTCCCCGAGGGGCCGTGGGATGCCGACGTGGCGAACGGTCATTCCGCCGCCGACGTGCGCTTCATGTACGGCTCGATCGGCGCCGAGCGCGACGCCGGCATCCCCTACTGGATCGTCTACGTCCTGCCGCGAGTCTTTCCCGACAAGCTCCCCGGCCCCAACGGGCTCGCGTCGTTCGGCCTGCCGTGGGAAGAGGGCAAGGAGCTGCCGGTCGGCTTCACCACCAAGGTGATCGGGTTCAAGCGCGTGGCGCAAAACTGCGCCGCGTGCCACACGGAGACCTACCGCACCGGCCCCAAGGCCAATCGGGCGTTCGTTCCCGCCGGGGGGGATCACACCTTCGACCTCGAGGCGTTCTTCCGTTTCCTGGTCGACTGCGCCAAGGACCCGCGTTTCAACTCGAGCCGGCTGATCAGCGAGATCGAGCTGTCGCGGCCGCCTGATTTCACCTGGGTCGACAGCCTGGTCTATCGTTTCGTGCTCATTCCGATCACGCGGCAGCGCCTGCTCGCGCGCGAGGCGAAGTTCGCCTGGATCTACCGCCACGACCCGCCGCGCGACTGGCCCGACTGGGGCCGCGGCCGCGACGATGCCATGAACCTGACGAAGTACTTCCTGACCACCTCGCCGCTCGACGACACGCTCGGTCCCACCGACATGCCGGCGCTGTGGGACCTCAGGAAGTACCAGGGCAACCCCGGCACGCGCATGAACCTTGCCGGCGACAGCTGGGACGCCAACTCCGTGATCATCGACTCCGCGCTCGGGCTGCTCAGCGCGGCGCCGCCGAGCAACGAGAAGTTCCTCGACGAGGTGCACTGGCTGAACAGGTACCTCGACGACCGTCCGCCGCCCGCGTTCCCGTTCCCGATCGACCCGGCGCAGGCCGGCGCCGGCAGGCAGGTCTTCGATGCCAACTGCGCGTCGTGCCATGCGAGCGCGCGCACCGGGACGGTCGTCCCCGTCGAGGAGGTGGGAACCGACCGCGAGCGGCTGCGCAGCTGGAACAAGGACGCGGCGGTGCGGGCCAACGAGGCGGTGAAGGCGTTCGGCATCGACCGCAAGGGACTGGTGGAGGCCGATCCGACCGGCTACGTCGCCACCTTCCTCGACGGCATCTGGTTGCGGGCGCCGTACCTGCACAACGGCTCGGTGCCGACGCTGCGCGACCTGCTCACCCCGGCCAGCCAGCGGCCGCAGGTCTTCTATCGCGGCTACGACGTCTACGACCCGCAAGACGTCGGCTTCGTGGCGCTCGAGCAGCAGGCGAGCCGCCTCGGCGTCTCGTGGGCGGACGTCACGGGCCACGGGTCGAGGTTCGACGTGCGCCTCCGCTCCTGCGGCAACCAGGGGCACGAGTTCGGCGTCAACCTGCCCGCGGCGGACAAGGCCGCGCTCCTCGAATACCTGAAGACGATCGTCAAACCGCTCCCCAACTGGTAGCGCCGTGTACGTCGCTCTCGCACTCGCCGTCCTCGCCGTCGCGCTGCTGGCCGCCAGGCCGGTCCTAAGGCGCGATCACGTGCTGGACACGCCGCCCGCCGAGATCGACGTGCGCCGCGTCGAGTGGGGCGCGATCGGCGTGCGGGTCTTCGCCTGGACCGCCGGCGCCGGCCTGGCGGTCGCCGCGGTGATCCTCTTCGGCTCCGGCGCGCCATGGCCGCCGCCTTGGGTGCGCATCGGCCTCGGGCTGCTCGCCGGCATCGCGCTGCTGCTCCTCGCCCGGCGCTTCGGCGGGCCGCGCGACCGCCTGACGTCGAACGCGCTGGCCGGCGCGGCGCTCGGCATCCTCTATGCGGCCTGCTACGCCGTCCTGGTGCAATGGCAGCTGCCGGCGCTCCCGATCGTGATCGCGGGGATGCTTGTCGTCTCGGCCGTGGCGGTCGCTCTCGCCGTGCGCCGCGACTCGATCCTCATGGCGTCGGTCGGATGGATCGGCGGCTTCGCCATGCCCGCGCTGCTGCCGTCGATGGCCCAGCCCGCCCTGCTGTTCTCCTACCTGCTGCTGCTCGACGCGGCGGTGGCGTGGATCGCCATCCGGAAGCGGTGGCTGCCGCTCATGACGGCGAGCCTCGTGCTCACCGCGGTCTTCGAGTGGGCGTGGGTGCTGCAGTTCCTCACCAGCTCGCAGCTGCCGCTCGCGGCGGCGATCTTCGCGGCCTTCGCGGTCGTCGGCACGAGCCCGCTCTGGGTGCTGCGCCCCGCCGACTGCCCGCCGGGCTTGCGGCGGTGCGCCGCCGCCGCCGCGCACCTGCCGCTGCTCCTGGCCCTCTACCTGGTCACCGTGCCGAATTACGGCGCGCGGTACGCCATCCTCTTCGGCTTCCTGCTGGTCGTCGACGCCGGGCTGCTGGCCATCGCCTGGCGCGGCGGCCCGGCGTGGCTGCATGCCGCCGGCGGCGTCGCCACGCTGCTGATCTTCTTTCTCTGGTTCTGCCTGTCGTACGCGCCTGCATCGTGGCCCTGGTCGCTGCTCTGGCTCGGGCTCTTCGTCGCCCTCTATCTCGTCGCGGCCACGCCGTTCGCCGCGCTGCTGTTCTTCGTCTTCATCGGCCTCGCGCAGCGGGAGCCGCATCACGCG
>DATKFK010000653.1:0-7780 GCA_035544375.1 Thermoanaerobaculia bacterium | reverse complement strand
CCGACGCCGACCGCCAACAGCAGCAGCAGCACAACCAACTGATGAAGGCGCGGCCGGCCCGCAGGCCGGCCGCCTCTCCCTGTCGCTGTCCCTGCGTTCGTGCCCTCCGCGGCTCGCCACCCCCTCTCCGGGTTAGGTTCGGCGCGACAGCAGATCAAGAGACGGGCCAAGAGATAAGAAAGGTGCTAAACACAGCAAATAGGGAGCTTCCCTCGCTGGTGGTGACTTCTCGTGGCGGCAGGGGAGTAAAGCGATTAGGACAACTCGGCCGACCGAGGGAGCTGCGCGCAGCTCGGGAAAGCGCTACGGCGCTGATTTTGCCGCGAGGGGAAAACCTCTGTCAAAGGATCAGGACAGGCGCCAAATCGCTTGACACCAAGCCGTCCCCTTTTCCGGACGTTCCGGGCCTGGATTTGTCAAGTACCTATCCCGAACGATTTAGACAGGTTCGAAGCCGCCGAAGCACGTGAAGGCACCAGGAAGCGGGCGCGCGGGAAAATCGCCCGACGACGTCAAAAGGATTCAGACGGGCCGCCAGATCGTTTGACGCATGACGCGCGCTGGCCCGGCCGGTGCGGTCCCAGGGCCGCCGCGGCCCGGTGCGAGCCTGAAGCTGCCGTTGCCCGGAAGGACGTAGTAGATTACGCCGCATGGCTCAAGACCGGCACATCGCGCGCGAGTACCTGGAGGCGTTGATCATCGCCGCCATCTTCCTGCAGTTCGCGAACACCTTCGTGGTCCAGACCTATTACATCCCCAGCGGCTCGATGGAGGACACCCTGCTGGTGGGCGACCACCTTTTCGTGAACCGCTTCATCTATGGCCCGGCGCCCACCGCTCTCGAGCGCAAGCTGCTGCCGCTGCGCCAGATACGCCGGGGCGACATCATCGTCTTCCGCTCCAAGGAGAACGCCCGCATCGACGTGGTGAAGCGTGCGGTCGGCATACCGGGCGACACCATCCGGATCGTCGACAAGAAGGTGTTCCTGAGCGGCAAGGCGGTGGACGATTCGGCCTACGCCATCCATCGCCCGCCGCCGGGCACTCCCGACCACGTCCCTCCGGACTACCTCGGCCAGCTCGCCTCGCGGGATTACTTCGGGCCTTTCACGGTGCCGCCGGCAAGCTACTTCTGCATGGGGGACAACCGCGACAACTCGTGGGATTCCCGCTTCTGGGGAGAGCTGCCCGCAACCTACGTGCTCGGCCGGGCGTTCGCGATCTACTGGTCGAAGAGCGGCCAGGCGCCGGAGGGGAGTGTGCAGGAATGGGGCGGCAGGATCTCGGACCTCGGCCAGACCGTCCTGGGCTTCTTCGGGGTCGGGCCCTACAAGACCCGCTGGGAGCGCACGTTCAAGCTCGTCCGGTAGCGCCTGCAACCTTGGTCTCTCGATGTCGAACGACGGAGCCGCCCCGAGGTCGGTGGGCCGCGAGTACCTCGAAGCCCTGCTGATCGCAGTCGTCTTCGCGACCTTCGCGCGGACTTTCGTGTTCCAGGCGTTCAAGATCCCATCGGGCTCGATGGAGGAGAACCTCCTCATCGGCGATCACATCCTGGTCAACAAGTTCATCTATGGGCCATCCGTGTCGCCGCTCGAAAGGGCGCTGCTGCCCGTTCGCGACGTGCGCCGCGGCGACGTGGTGGTGTTTCGCTGGCCGGTCGACCCGTCCCGCGATTTCATCAAGCGCGCCGTCGGCCTGCCCGGCGACGTCGTCAAGCTGGTCGACAAGCGCCTCTACGTCAACGGCAAGCCGGTCGGCGACGAGAGCTATACCTACCATGGCGATCCCGTGACCTACCCGGCCGGACCCGCTCAAAGCCCTGGCCACTCCCGCGACAACTTCGGACCGATCCGCGTGCCCGCCGGCAGCTACTTCTGCCTCGGCGACAACCGCGACAACTCCCATGATTCCCGTTTCTGGGGCATGGTGCCGGCGAATCATTTGAAGGGCCGGGCCCTGGTCATCTACTGGTCCTTCGAGGAAGAGCCCTTCGCGATGGGGACCGGGCCGGGCCTGACGGGCATGCTGCGGCAGCTCGCGCACGTGGCGGGCAACTTCTTCTCGCAAACGCGATGGGAACGAACCTTCAGGCTCGTGCGCTGACAGCCCGTCGCCGCGGCGGCGCCCGCGGGCCCGGAAGGGGGGAAGCGCCGGAGGCGCTGGCCCGGCAATGGCCCGCGGCAGGTTTGCGCTAGACTCCTGCCTGCCGCCACTCCGAGTGGGAGAATGCCTATGCGACGCAGGTCCGCCGAACGGGGCGAGGGAAATCTCGGTTGCATCCTCTGGGTTGCCGCGCTGGGCCTCGCCGTGCTCATCGCGGTCAAGATGGTCCCGGTCAAGATCGCCAGCTCCCAGCTCTACGACTACATGGAGGAGCAGGCCAAGTTCGCGGCCACGGCGCCGCCGGAGGCGATCGCCAAGGGCATCGTGAACAAGGCCAAGGAGCTCGAGCTGCCGCTGACCAAGGACGACGTGCACGTCGAGAGAGTCGGCGACAACATCAGGATGCATGCCGTCTTCACGGTGCCGGTCGACTTCCCGGGTTACACCTACCTATGGCACTTCGATCACCAGGTGAACCGGCCGATCTACATCTTTTGAGCCTGGCGTCCGCCGGCCACGGTCGGACCGATGAGGGCCAAGGCGAGGAGCGCCGCGGACGCGCCTGACGGCGGGCTCCCCGCGGCCGCTCCGGACTCGCTCGCAGAGACTCGCGGAGCACGCCGCCGGCGCATCGCCGAGCTCCTCGTTTGCGGCTTCCTGCCGGGAGCGCTGGTCGGGGCTCACCTCGCCGGGCTGCTGTTCTTCTTGAACCCCGCGCTGCCCTGGCGGCCCGCGCCGGTCTTCAAGGCGATCTGCTGGTATGCCCTGGAGCTGGGGGTGCTCGGCATCGTCCTCCACCTGCCGCTGGCGGCCAGGCGCCGGCCGCGGCCCCGCCGCCTGCTACCGTGGTCGCTCACCATCGCGTTGACCCTGGCGGCGGTGCTCGACTGGACCCATGCTTCGCACTATGCCTACTACCTGCCCACGGGGATCAACGAGCGGCTGATCAAGACCGCGATCTGGCTGTCGGTCGCCGCACTCATCGCCTTCTATACGGCCCTCCTCCATACCCTCGACCGGCGGCGCTATGGCTGGCGCAGCCGCCTCGCGCTCGTCCTGCTCTATGGCCTCTCCATCTTCGTGATGATCGAGCGGCGGGCGGCCTTCCACCCGCCGCCGGCGCTGCCGCCACGCCCGGCGGTGGTCGAACGGGTGCCGCGGCCGAGGCTGTGGGTGATTGGCCTGGACACGGCAACCCTCGACGCGATCTTGCCGCTGGCCGGCCAGGGACAGCTGCCGTTTCTTGCCGGCATCCTGCGCCAGGGCGCGTACGGCCGTCTCGAATCGTTGTCGCCGGTGCGGCCCGAGGCGTTGTGGACCACGCTGGCGACGGGCAAGTATCCCTGGCAGCACGGGGTCACCGGCGGCCGCCTGTACAGCGCGCAGCGGATCGGCCGCGACGCCGAGCTGCGGCTGTTGCCGGTGGGCATTGCCTTCAACCGCTGGGGACTGCCGGCGGCACGCAGCCGCCTGCTGCACGGCCATTCGCGGCAGGCGCTCGCCCTGTGGGAAATCCTGCCGCGGCTGGGCATTCCGTCCGGCGTGGTGGGGTGGCCGGCCTCCTCGCCGGTTTCGTCCGAGCCGCTGCTTGCCCTTTCCGATCACTACTTCGGCGGCCGGGCCGAAGCCGGCGACTTCCGGCCGCCGCAGCTGGATTCCTGGGCTCGGAAGTTCCGCCCCGAGCCGCGTGCGGTACGGGCCGAGCTCGCTTCCCGCTTCGGTCGGGGCTCGCCTCCGCCGCTTGCCGCGTCCTTCCTCGAAGACCAGTGGCGGGAATCGCTGAGCGAGGCGCTGCTCGACCGGCACCCCGAGATGGGTGCCTTCTTTCTCGAGCTCCCCGGTTTGCGCCAGATCTCACGCCGGTACTTCGGAGGCTTCAGCAGCGTCCAGTTCCACGCCATCCAGACGCCGGACTTCGTCGAGGCCGCCGCGCGCGTCACCGACTACTACATCCGGCTGGACTCGTTTCTGGCCGAGCTCTGGCAACGGCACACGGGAGACGACATCCTGGCGCTGGTCTCCGCATCGGGGATCGAGGGCTCGACGGGGTGGCGGCGCATGCTCGGAGAGCTGTCGCGGGAGGCCTCGCTGGAGGGTTTCGAGGCGGACGCTCCGGACGGCGTGTTGATGCTGTACGGAGAGGGAGTGCAGCCGGGAGCGCTGCTCACCGGCGCCAGGCTGGTGGACCTGGTGCCAACCCTGATGTACGCGCTGCACCTGCCGGTGGCCCGAGACCTCGACGGCGAAGTGCTCACGCCCGCCTTCGAAAAGAGCTTCCTGGCGCGGCACCCGCTGACCTTCCTGCCCACCTATGAGACGCTGCCTGCAACCATCGGAGCCGCGGGGGCAGGCTCCGAGGTGCGCTAGTGGGTGAGCTACTGCCGGTGAACCTCGGCTACCAGGGCATGGCTATCGTCGTCGTAGACACGAAGGCCGAACGGCATCGTTTGTGCCCTCGCAATGAACCAGGTGCGAAAGTCGTCAGATCCAAAGGGTGCCGGGGCGAATGCCCGCGCCGTAAATAAGGCGTAATACGCTATGATTCGCGCGCGGCTGGAAGCTTTGTCGATACCAGCTTGGGGGTGCCGGGCGCTGCCGCGGCAGCCCTTGCCGCGTCTCTGGTCATGGCGCAGTGACCCTCGAAGGTGGCACCGTCCTCGACGATCAGCGACGGCGTCTCGACGTCGGCGAAGACCCTTCCTGTCGAGGTGATCTGGATGCGCCTGGAAGCCTGGATGGTGCCGCGCACGGTCCCCGAGACGATGACCTGTCCGACCTGCAGCTCGCCTTCGACCTCTCCGCCCTCGCCGACGATCAGCTCTCCCTCTGTCTTGACCTCGCCGCTGAACTTGCCGTGGACACGGAAATGGGTGTCGAACCGGAGCTCGCCGCGAAGGTGGCTGCCGCGGTCGAGAAAGCCGTTGAGGTCCCCCTGCTTGGCGGTCGGTTTCATCACGCGTCATCCCCCTTCCCCATCAACAGGTCGTATAGCCGCATCAGCTCCTCCTCGGAGTGGAAGCGGATCTGCAGCTGACCCCCGCGACCCTTGCGCCGGATCTCCACCTTGGTCTGCAGGCGCCGGGTGAGCTTCTCCTCGGCCGCTGCGGTGTGGACCTCGACTTTCCTTGGGGTCCGCTTGGAGCTCTCGCGCGGCGGCGCGGCCAGCTGCTCGAGCTGGCGCGCGGAGAGCTCCTCGCGGACCGCCCTTTCGGCGAGGGCGATCTGCTGCTCGCTGCCGGCGAGGGCCAGCAGGGGGCGCGCCTGGCCCGCCGTGAGACGGCCGGCGCGCAGCAGCTCGCGAACCTCGGGCGGCAGCTTCAATAGCCGCAGGGCATTGGTGATCGTGGTCCGCCCCTTGCCAACCCGGATGGCGATATCTTCCTGCGGCAGGCCGAACTTGTCCTGCAGCGTGGCGTAAGCCTCGGCCTCTTCGAGCGCATTGAGATCGCTGCGCTGCAGGTTCTCGACCAGGGCAAGCTCGAGTCTGGACCGGTCGTCGAGATCGCCACGGATGACCACCGGCACTTCCTCGAGGCCGGCACGGCGGGCGGCACGCCAGCGCCGCTCGCCGGCCACGATGCTGTAGGAGCCGTCTGCGTCGGCGGTGACGATCAGGGGCTGCACCATGCCCTGGGTACGAATCGACGCGGCCAGGGCTTCGAGGTCTCCTTCGTCGAAGGTGGTCCGCGGCTGCCACCGGTTGGGCTTGAGCGCGGCGACCGGCAGCGTGTTGATGCTGCCGCGTTCCCCACTCCCCGTGGTCGCCGGCACGTCGGGGCGCTGGATCAGTGCGTCCAGGCCGCGGCCCAGACCGCGCTTCTTCACCGGCGTCAAGCCGCCCTCCGCAGAAACTCGCGAGCCAGCGCGAGGTAGGCCTCGGCGCCGCGGGACTTGATGTCGTATTGGAAGATGGGCAGGCCGTGGCTCGGCGCTTCGGCGAGGCGGACGTTGCGGGGCACCACCGTCTCGTAGACCTTGTCGGCGAAGTGCCGGCGGATCTCCTCGGCCACCTCGCGCGAGAGGTTCGTGCGGTCGTCGTACATGGTGAGAAGAATGCCGGCGATCACCAGGCGCTTGTTGAGGCGCTGCTGGACCCGGTCGATGGTGGCGAGGAGCTCGCTCACCCCTTCCAGGGCAAAGTACTCACATTGCAGCGGCACCAGCACGCCGTCGGCGGCCGCCAACGCATTGACCGTCAGATGCCCGAGCGACGGTGGGCAGTCGAGAAGCACGGTGTCATAACGGTCGGCCACGAAGGAGAGCACCCGCTTGAGACGCCCTTCCCAGCTGGGCTCGCCGACGAACTCGACCTCGACGCCGACCAGGTCCCGTTGCGTCGGGACCAGGTCGAGGTTGGGGAAACCCGACGGGCGGATGGTGTCGGCCAGCGCCGCCTCGCCGGACAGGACCTGGTAGAGATGCGGCACCGAGGCGTGGACCCCGAGGCCGCGGGTGGCATTGCCCTGGGGGTCGCAATCCACCAGCAGCACCCGCTTCTCGAGGGCGCCGAGGCCGGCACCGAGGTTGATGGCGGTGGTGGTCTTGCCGACCCCGCCTTTCTGATTGGCGATGGCGAGAATCATGGGTTCCGGGGCCCCCGCACGCCGGCATCCGGGCCGGGCCGCCGCGCCGGGAGGGAAATGCTCCCCGCCGGCACCAGTTGCAGGATCCGACGCCTGTCTCCTCCTCGGAGCGGCACGCTGGCGAGCGGCACCAGGTGCCGAGGCAGCTCGGGGTCGCGCTCTCCCACCCAGAGCAGCATGGAGCCTCCCGGCGTCAGCCGGCTTGCGAAAGCTTCCAAGACATCTGTCTCCAGCTTGAGTGCACGGACGGTCATGAGGTCAACGCTCTCCGGCAGACCGGCGGGCAGCGGACTCGCGACTCTAACATTGAGGCAATGGCAGGGCAACGAAGCCTTGCGGGTGGCAGCGACCAGGAACGACCACTTCTTTTCCTTGGCTTCGACCAGGGTCATTTCCAGGTTGGGGCGCGCCGCCGCAAGGACCAGGCCAGGAAAGCCGGCACCCGAACCCAGATCGACGCCCCGTTGCGCCGATCGGGGGATGACCGGCAGTGCGGCGAGGGCCTCGCCGTAGTGTCGGACCAGCACTTCGTCCGCCGTTCCGGGCCCGATCAGGCCGAGCCGCTCGTTCCAGCGGACCAGCTCGAGGTAGTGGGCATGGAGAGCCGCCAGCGCCGCGGCGGTCAGGGGCTCCGGCGATACCGCCGTGATGCCCTGCTCGAACTCAGCCCGCGGCATGATCGGCAGCTTGGCGCCCATCTTCTCCCCTTCACCCGGGTGAGATCTCGTGGCCTGACCGGCGGCCACCATGCCCATGGTAGGTGGTCGCCATGGCATGGACAAGACCAGGGGTTTCACGGGAAACTTGACGGTGAAACAAGAAGCCTCGCGGCCGACGTTCCACGGGAAACCCGACGGTGAAACAAACAGGCCAGGACGATCCCGAAGGCTCAGCCGAGCTGCTCGCGGGCTCCATCCGCACGTCCTGGACGGACCTCGAGGTCGGCATCCTCGTCGGGCTTCTGGTCGGCGAGGGCCACTTCGGGGGCGATGGAAGGCAGCCCCAGCTTACGCTGAGGATGCACACCGACCACGAGGTCCTCTTCCGCTGGCTCCAGCGCACCTTTCCGGGGGGCAAGCTCTACGGTCCCT
>DATKFK010000652.1:0-2242 GCA_035544375.1 Thermoanaerobaculia bacterium | reverse complement strand
GTCCGATATCGCCCTTCAAGCCATCGTGCAGGGATTTTTGACGGGCATTGTCGCACTGCTCCTTTACGGGCGCATGATCAGCCTACTCGGTGCAACAAGCGGCGCGGCGTTCCTCGCCTTGACCCCGGCGATGACGGCTCTCATGGGCATTCCCATCCTCGGCGAGTTGCCCTCGGCGATCGACTGGATGGCGATCGCGGTCATCTCGATCGGCGTCTACGTCGTTAGTGGTGGTCCGCTGCCGGGCCCGATCGTGTCCTTCGGCCTAAAGGCCGTCAGGTCGGATCGCTCCGGCACCTCATCGGAGCGAATGAGATAATTCCAGCGCTGGGCCGTATATAGAACGCGGTGTCAACGGTCTAGACCGAGTTTCGCTTACGTGGAATCGGCACCACCTTTTAGTCGCCGCTCCCGCGAAAGCGGGAGACCAGGGCGGCAGCGCTCCGTCGGTTGCCCTTGGTTCCCCGCTTTCGCGGGGAAGGCGAGTTGTTTGGTTCCACCTTTTCGGAATCTGCTCTTCTCCAGGGAACCCTCATGCCCAGCCTTGACCGGGGAGGGGCGTCAGCATAAAAAAGATCAACTCGCCGACGTCCGTAAAGCGCCCCGGTTTTGCCGTGGGCGCTTTTTGCTGCGTGCCGGCCGCGCGCGAGTGTTCCCTCCCTCTCATGCGACGAGGTTCACCGAAGAGCCATGGCCAAACCGAAAACACCGCGCGAGACCTTTGCCCCGAACGAGGCGCAGCGCGCCTTCGTCGCCGCCGCCTCCGGCGTCGGCGTGCCGCCCCGGCTCATTCGCCGGCTCCTGCCGGGTGCCCGCCCCGGCGACGTGATGGAGATCTCGGGCAAGGCCCTCCAGCGCTCCTTCGGCGCCGAGCTCCGGCGGGGCGTCAATCTGGCGCTGAGCCTCGCCGCGGCGCGGCTCTTCCAGATTGCGCTCTCCGGCCAGGAGCGCCAGTCGCTGGGCGCGCTGCGCCTGGTGCTGAAAGCGCCGGAGGCGTGGCGGGCGCTGGCCACGTCCTCGGGCAAAACCGCGCCGCGGCTTCTCCTCGATCGCCTCAGCCGCCAGGAGCGTCTTGCGCTGCGCAAGCTTATCGAGAAGGCAACGGCACGGCCCGAGCCGGCACGTTGAGGGTCCGGACCGCGCCGACGCCGAGGAGGACCTGCTCGATTTCGAGGGCTGATGAGTCGGTTCCTGCCTCCGGATCTAGCCGCCCTAGCACCGGCACGAGGCGGGTTGCGTAGCTGTTGCAAATGCGTGCGCTCATTGTCATAGCTCCGAGAACAATCAGAGCCTCTCTCCTGAGAGCGTTGCCCGCTATCGCAGTCTTGCTGTGCTGTGGCGTCGGACTGTCGGCCGCGCCGTTCCCACGCCTGCCGTGCGAAGGCGTTCCATTTCCCGGTTATACGGCCATCGGCGAGCCGCCCGCCGTGCAGGTTTGGAATGAATCCGCACTCAAAGGCTGGACGCCCGCGAGCTGTACCGGCTGGGGCGCAGTGGCGTTTATGTCTGTCGTCGCGCTCGGCGGCAGCTTCTATCACCAAGGTGGTGTCGATGATCTCCTGAGCCGCGTCGGGGCGATTTCCGCTCGGCGCGGCATCCGATACTGGTCTACGACCGACAAAGGCTGGCGGGACCTAATCACCGATGCCGCTGCTCTGGACGGCCCCGACCCGACGCGGCGGCGGCCCGACTTCTCGCCGGCCGAGATGGCGACAGGCGCCGATCTGTACTTCGTCCAAGTCGACAGTCGCTCCCCTGGGCCCGTCGTCTTCCGGATGCGTATTCGCGCAAGCCAGCCGCGCCACATCATGGTTGAAACAGAGAACGTTACCCCGGTGAAATGGCTTTTCGTGACGTTGTTCCCGCCGGGTACTCTCAAAGCCGCGTATTGGATGGAGTACCAGACGACCGGGGTGTGGGGTCTTTACAGCCTCTCTGGCATGACAGAGGGCGCAAGCCGGCTCGCCGGAGGACATGAGGCGTCCTATGTGAACCGGGCGGCGGCCATCTATCGATATCTCCTTCATGTCCCAACCGACGGCGAACCACCGCTAGCTCGCTAAGAACATACCTGTCGCGTGGCGCCAACTCGTCCCCTAATCGCAACACGCAGCTGCTGCGGTGCGAGCGTATTGCTGCGCTTCGGCACCTTCCCCACCGAGTTCGGGGCCGACGGACGAGGCTCGCCGGCCATGTCTCGAGCTCCTTCGGCGGGCGGCGCGGCGCGCCGGCCGCTCCCTTG
>DATKFK010000651.1:0-2473 GCA_035544375.1 Thermoanaerobaculia bacterium | reverse complement strand
GCGAGAAGGAGAGAGCGGCTTCCGCCTGCCCGCCCGCCAGCGCACCCGTGGCAAGGACCGGGCCGGCGATCTCGGCACCCGCACCCGCACCCCCCGCACCAATTACCGCCGTGATCTCGGCCGCCAGCTTGGAGAGCGTCGGATGCTCGAACACCCGCCGCATCGGCAGCTCCACCCCAAAGGCCCGGCGCACTCGCGAGATCAAACGGGTCGCGAGCAGCGAGTGGCCGCCCAGGGCGAAGAAACTGTCGTTCGGGCGGATCGCCTCGACCCCCAGCACCTCGGCCCACAGGCCGGCCAGCAGCTCCTCGGCCGGCGTGCGAAGAGCGCCGCGGCCGGCTCCGGCCATCCCCATGTCCCCCATGTCTCCAACATGGCGCTCCGCATCCGGCGCCGCCGCCGCGCCGGCCAGGGCCGGCGGCAAAGCCGGCCCTGACAGCGCCTTGCGGTCTACCTTGCCGCTGGGAGTGAGCGGCAGGCGCTCCACGAAGACGTAGGCGGCGGGCACCATGGCGTCCGGCAGCCTCTCGGCCAGGGACTGCCGGAGGTCGGCGGCCGTGGGGGCCGCGCCGGCGGCAGGGGCGCCTGCCGCGGCAGGCCCCGGTCCGCGGCGCGCGACCAGGTACGCCACCAGCCGATGCTCCGTCGGAGCCGCGGCCGCCGGTCCGCATTGTCCGCCGTCGGGGCGTGCCACGGGACGCAGGACCACCGCCGCCGCCTGCACCGCCGGGTGCGCCAAGAGCGCGGCTTCGATCTCTCCCAGCTCGACGCGGACGCCGCGGATCTTCACCTGCTGGTCGAGCCGGCCCAGGCAGTCGATGGCGCCGTCCGGCAGGTAGCGCGCCAGGTCGCCGGTGCGGTAGAGGCGCGCTCCGCCCCCGCCCCCCGCCGGGTCCCCTGGCGCTGGCGCGCCAAATGGGTCCGGCACGAACCTCTCGGCGGTCAGCTCCGGGCGCCCCAGGTAGCCACGTGCCAGCTGCACGCCGCCGATGCACAGCTCCCCGGCCACGCCGATCGGCACCTGCCGCCCCTCCCGGTCCAGCAGCTGGATGCGGGTGTTGGCCACCGGCCGGCCGATCGGCACCCCGGGCGGGCGCACCGCCGCCTCGGCAGCCGCCCGGGCCGGCGGCGGCGCCGGCGGCGCGATAACGCCACCGGCGGCTCCCGGCTGCTCGCAGCTCCAGGAGGTCACCTCGACCGCCGCTTCGGTCGGACCGTAGAGGTTGTGCAGCGGCACCGCCAGGGCGGCGTGGAACTGCTGCCGCAGCTCGCTGCCCAGCGCCTCGCCGCTCGACAGCACCCGCCGCAGCCCGGGCAGCCGGGCCGGCGGCGGCCCCGCGCTCCCCACCCCGCCCTCGCCGTCCTCGACGGGGCACAGACCGGCGCCTTCCAGGAACGCGCCCAGCATCGCCGGCACGAAGTGGACCGTGGTGATGGCCTGCGCCGCGAGCGTCTCGGCCAGGTAGGCGCTGTCGCGGTGCCCTCCCGGGCGGGCCATCACCAGGCACGACCCGGCGGTGAGCGGCCAGAACAGCTCCCACACCGAGACGTCGAAGCTGAACGGCGTCTTCTGCAGCACCCGGTCGTCCGCCGCCAGCCGGTACCGCTCCTGGCCCCACCGCAGCCGGTTGACGATGCCGCGATGCGTGTTCATCGTCCCCTTGGGCTGGCCGGTCGAGCCGGAGGTATAGATCACGTAGGCCAGGTTGCCCGGCAGGACGCGGCTCGCCAGGCGGTCCGGGTGGACGCCGCCGCGCGCGCGGCCCGGGACGAAGTCGTCGAGCCAGACCGTGGCGGCCCCGGTCACCGGCCCGCCCAGCCTGGGCAGCAGCGCGCGCTGCGCCAGGACCACCGGGGCCGCCGCGTCGCGCAGCATGAAGCGCAACCGCTCGGCCGGGTAATCGGGATCGAGCGGCAGGTAGGCGGCGCCCGCCTTGAGGATTGCCACCAGGCCTACCACCAGGGCGAGCGAGCGCTCGGCGCAGATCGCCACCACGGTCTCGGGCCCGGCCCCCAGCTCGCGCAGGTGACGCGCCAGGCGATCGGCGCGCGCGTCGAGAGCGCCGTAGGTCAAGCTAAGGGCGGCCGCGGGCGGCTTCCGGGAGGTGGCGCTCGCCGGCTCGCCAGCACCATTCGCACCGTGCGCGCCGCCCGTGCCGTCGGCGCCGTCCGCGCCGTCCGGCGGGAGGGCCACCACCGCGACCGCCTCGGGATTCCGCCGCGCCTGCTCCTCGAACAGCTCGTGCAGACAGGCGTGGCCGCGCCAGGCTGCCGCCGTGTCGTTCCACTCCAACAGCTGCTGGCGCTCCGCCGCCCCCATCAGCGGCAGCGCGGCGATCTCGCGCCCCGGTTCCGCCACCGTTGCCGCGAGCAGCGCCTGGAACTGCCTCGCCAATCGCCTGACCGTGGCGGCGTCGAACAGGTCACGGCGGTACTCGAACGTCAGCGTCAGCCCCCGCGCCGTCTCGGAGGC
>DATKFK010000650.1:0-3355 GCA_035544375.1 Thermoanaerobaculia bacterium | reverse complement strand
GGGGAGGTCACCTCCGCGCCGGCAAGCAGCTCCGCGAAACGCGGCTCGCGACGGAGGGCTTCTGGCACGGCCGCGGTGCGCAGGTCGCTTGCCATCGATCGACGCTCCCGGCTCGCCGGATCGGGTCGCGCCGCGAAGGCGGCTTCCAGGTGCCGCAGCGCCTGCTCGGAGTCGCCGCGGCGGGCCCAGAGCAACCCCAGGTTGTAGTGGGCGAGCCAGTTCGCAGGGTCGATCCGGAGCGCCGTGGAGTAGCAGTCGAGAGCCTCTGCTTCGCTGCCAAGGGCCGCGTTCGCCACGCCCAGGTTGGTCCAGGCGACGGCATTTTCGGCATCGTTCTCGACCGCCCGCCGGTACTGTTCGCGCGCCTCGGCGAAGCGGCCGGAGGCCGCCAGATGGAGGCCGCGTTCGAGGCTGTGGCGGGCCTCCTGGCTCCGGCTGGCGTCGGGCGGCGGAGGCGGTCGGTGGGCGAGATGGGTCGTGAGCGCCCCGGCTGCCAGCGCCAGCCCCACCGCGCCGGCCACCGCCACGGCCGCGAGAGTTATGCGCCGCAGATCCCAGCCAAAGACCTCCATCAAGGGCTGCTCGCAGTCCTCGCAGAAGCCTTCGTGTACACCCATCGGCGCCCCGAAGCGCTTGCATCCTGGCTGGCGACATTGCTTAGCGATGACGATACGCAGGATCGGCATGGGTTCCTCGCGCCGCCATCTCTCCAGCCATCGCGCCGTGGCGCGAAGTGACCGGAGACCGGCTGTTGGCGGCTGATAGCAAGGACACGGCGAGCAGAAAAAGGTTCAGGTCGGGCGGGAAAGCTCGCTTCGATTGCCGGCGAGCCCGCCGGAACGGCTGAACAAATCGC
Organism: Thermoanaerobaculia bacterium; assembly: GCA_035544375.1. GTDB lineage: Bacteria > Acidobacteriota > Thermoanaerobaculia > Multivoradales > UBA5704 > JASLEW01. The sequence goes on along the minus strand of DATKFK010000650.1, from coordinate 2,499 downwards.
CCGCGAGCGAGTCTCTTGCTTCAGCGCCTGCCAGGGAGGGCTCGATGACAAACGCTCCGCCGGTCCGTGGAAAGGCGTCGCCAGGCGACGCAAACAGCTGTGTTTTCAATGGCATCGACGGCGCGACCGGGGAGTACCTGCTGCCGCCGTCGACGCCGCGGCGGCTCGCCGATCTGGCGCGGCGCGAGCCCCATCAGCGGCTGACCGGTTTGCCCGGCTCGCGGCGGGGCGTCCCGGCCGCGGGAGGACGCGAGAAGGGTGTCGAGGAAGGAGTCGACGCCCGCGATCTCGCGCAGACCGGCTGGGCGGTGGTTTTCCCTCCCTCGGTGAATGGCGAGGTACGCGAAGCGCTGCAGCCCCTCCTGGACTGGCGGCGTGGCCAGGCAGGCCGCCTGAAGGAAGGCCGCTACCGCCAGACGGACGTTCGACCCGGGGAGTCGAAGAGCGACTTCCTCTCCCGTCACGGGGTTGCTCCCGGGCCAGCGGTGGCTGATCGACTGCCCTATTACCTCCTCCTGGTCGGCGATCCGGAAGAGATCCCGTTCGAGCTCCAGTACCTGCTCGACGTGCAATACGCCGTCGGGCGGCTCCACTTCGACACCGCGGACGAGTACGAGCGCTACGCCCGGACCGTGGTCGCTGCCGAGAGCGGCCAGGTGCGGCGACCCAGGGCGGCGGCATTCTTCGGTCCGTGCCACGACGGCGACCAGCCGACCGTGCTCTCGGCCGAGCATCTCGCGGCGCCGCTCGCCGCGGGCATGGCCCGTGAGCGCCAGGACTGGACCATCCAGACCGCCCTCGCGGGCGGGGCCACCAAATCGCGTCTGGGAGAGCTGCTGGCGACCGGGGGGCCGGCCCTGCTCTTCACGGCCGGCCACGGCCTATGCTTCCACGCCGGCGACAGCCGGCAGCAGGCGCTGCAGGGCTCGTTGATTTGCCAGGACTGGCCGGGACCGGGGCGTCCGATCGCCGCGGATCACTACTTCGCGGCTGACGACGTCGCGGAGAACGCACGGATCGCCGGCATCATCGCGTTCCACTTCTCCTGCTTCGGAGCGGGGACGCCGCGTGTCGACGGTTTTCCCGAGCCTCTTTTCGGCCAGCGCCAGATCGCGCCACGGGCCTTCCTCTCGCGGCTTTCCAAACGGCTGCTGGCCCATCCGCGCGGCGGCGCCCTGGCGGTCGTCGGCCATGTGGACCGCGCGTGGAGCTGGTCATTTTCCGGTCTCTCCGGCAAATGGCCGACGATGCGGCCGGTGTTCGAGAACGCCCTGAGACGCCTGACCAACGGCTACCCGGTCGGCTATGCCATGGAGTTCTTCAACAGCTGTTTCGCTGAGCTTGCAGCTACTCTCGACGAGGAGATCGATCGCTCCGCCGGAGGCGGGGACGGCCGCGGCGACGAGCGCCTCGCGCAGCTCTGGACCGGCCGCAACGACGCCCGCAACTACGCCGTCCTTGGTGACCCCGCCGTGAGGCTGGCGGTCGAGCAGGTAGAGGCACCGCAATGAGCCCGTCGAGCCCGAGTCGCCCGACAAGCGCCGCTGCCTTCGAGCATGGCTACGCCGTCGTCATCGGCGTAGCGGGCTATCGCGCCCGCGCCCTGTCACCCCTGCCGCTGCCGGCCCTCAACGACGCCGTGGATCTGGCGCGCTCCCTCTGGGACCCGGAGATCTGCGGCTATCGCGCCGACCGGGTGCGGCTGCTCCTCGACGAGCAGGCGACGGCGGATGGCATCCGCCAGGCTCTGGCGTGGATGAGCGAGGAGACTTACAAGGATGGCAAGGAGGCCACGGCCATCGCCTTCTTCTCCGGCCACGGCTGGCGGGACGAGAGCGGCACCTATCTGGCAGCCTACGACGCCGACACCGACACGCCGCTGGCAGGAATGATCTCCGGCGATGAGCTGGCGACCCGGCTGCAGGCCATCGGCGCCGGCCGGCTGGCGGTGTTTCTCGATTGTTGCCACGCCGGCGGTGCCGGGGAGATCAGGGCTGCAAAGCGTGGCCACGGGGCGCTTGGGAGCACCGTCGCTTCCGACCTCTATGAGCGGACTTACCAGCGGCTCAGCAAGGGTTACGGCCGTGTCCTCATCGCCTCTTCGGGACCGGACGAGGAGTCGACCATTCTGCCAGATCAGCGCAACAGCCTCTTCACCTCCTGCCTGCTGCGAGGGCTCGCCGGGGAGGCGAAGGGCACCGACCCGGCCGCGCTCGGCATCTTCGATCTCTACCAGTTCGCGAGCGCGGAAGTTCAGCGGCTAAGCCTGTTTCGGCAGACGCCACTGTTCAAAGGGCAGTTACAGGACAATTTTGCCGTGGCGCTGCGGCGAGAGGAGCCACCGCGCCACAAGATCGAGCCTCCGCCCCGGGGAAGAAGCGCACCGGCAGCAGACCAGCAAGTAACCAACATCAGTGGGCGCGACTTTGACAACCTCACCGTAAACAATAATATAACGCAATAAGTCGCCCCCGATCCATGTCCTCAGAGCCACAGCAG
>DATKFK010000649.1:0-15663 GCA_035544375.1 Thermoanaerobaculia bacterium | reverse complement strand
GCCGAGCGAGACGCGCACGTATTCGCGTCCCATGGCGCGGGCGATCGACTTGGCGACCGAGGTCTTGCCGACGCCGGGCGGGCCGACGAAGAGCAGGATCGGTCCCTTGGCGCCCTTGTCGTCCTCGTTGCCGGGCAGATCGCCGTCGGGCGGGGTGGTGGGGCTCGCCGCGGCGACCGCGCCGGCGGTGACCGTCGGGCCCGGCACGGCGGCGTCCGGCGGGTTGGGGCCGGTCGTCCCCGGGGCCTCGGGCACCGGCGGAGCGGTGGGGCCGGCATCGCCGCCGTGGTCACCTGAAGCTTCTGCAGCATCCGCAGCCTGGGCCTCGGCGGCCTTGGCCGTGGCGCGGCGCGCGTCGTTCGCCGCCTGGCGGAGCTGGCGCACGGCCAGGAACTCGAGCACCCGGTCCTTGACGTCGCCCAGGGCGTAGTGGTCCTGCTCGAGGATGCGGGCGGCCTCGGGGATGCTCAGCGATTCGACGCTGCGCTCGTTCCAGGGCAGCTCGGCAATGGTCTCGAGGTAGGTGCGGATGACCTGGGCCTCCATGCCCTCGCGGCCGGACCGCTTGAGGCGGGCCATCTCGCGGTCGACCTCCTTGCGGACGGCCGGCGGCAGCTGCAGCTTGGTCAGCTTGTCGCGCAGCTCGTCGACGTCGCCGGTCTCGTCACCTTCTCCCAGCTCCTTCTGGATGGCCTTGAGCTGCTCGCGCAGGAACATCTCGCGCTGGCGGTCGCCGAGCTCCTCCTGGACCCGCGACTTGATGTCCTCCTGCGCCTCGAGCACCTTGAGCTGGCGCTGGACATGCACGAGCACGCGGCGCAGGCGCTCCTCGACCGACAGGGTCTCGAGCAGCATCTGGCGCTGGGGCGGCGTGACGTCGGTATAGGCGGCAACCAGGTCGGCGAAGCGGCTGGGGTCGTTGACGCCCTCCAGGACCTGGTGGACCACGTCGTCGGGCAGGCCGGATTTCTTGCCCAGCTCGGCGGCGCGCTGCCGGGCTTCACGGAACAGGCCGATGAAGGCGGCGTCCTGGTCGTTGAGCGGCCGCATCTCCTCGGCCTCGCGGACGACGGCGTGCAGATAGCCGTCCTTCTCGCTGATGCGCATGGCGATGCCGCGGTACTCGCCGGTGAGCAGCAGCTGCATGCCGGCAAAGCCGCGCTGGACCTGGCCGATCCGCGCCACGGTGCCGATGGTGTGGAGCGATTCCGGCGTCACCACCGGGACATCCTCCCGCTGGGACACTGCGAAGACCAGGCGGTCGGGGCTGTTGAGCGCCGCCTCGATGGCGCGCAAGGTCGCAGGCTTGCCGGCCTGGATCGGCGAAGTCACACCCGGGAAAAGCACGAACTCCCGCAAGGGGAGGACCGGCAGATTCAAACGTTCAGTCATGTGGGCTCCTCGACTCCCTCTCCCTCTCGTCGGGTGAGGTGTACGAGAGGGGAAACCTTCGGCCCGGCACTCAGAATTCCAGGCTGCGCCGGAAATCTTAGTGAGTCACGCTCAGCCACCCGGCCGTGCAGCGCCTCGACCCTATAGAAAGCCATATCCATGCCAGAGGCGGTGCCGGCCGAGCCCCCTTCAGGGCCGCGGGCGGGCGAGGTCCAGCACCCAGAGCACCTGGTAGCGGTGCCCGTAGGTGCCGACCGCGATGCCGGCGCCCAGGCTGGTCAACGTCGGGTTCAGGATGTTGCGGCGATGGTCGGAGCTGGCCATCCAGCCGGCCATCGCCGCGTCGGCGCTGAGATGGCGGGCGGCGATGTTCTCGGCGACGCCGCCGGCCGGGAAGCCGGCGGACTCGACCCGCGAGCGCGGCGAGGAGCCGTCCGGACCCAGGTGAGAGTAATAGGAGCGCGCGAGCATGTCCTCGGCGTGGGCCTGGGCCGCGGCGTCGAGGCGGGGATCGGCGGCGAGCGGTGGACGGCCGGCGGCGCGCCGCGCGGCGTTGACGGCGGCGAGGAGCGCCGAGCGCTGGCGGGCGAGGTCGTGCAGCGGCTCGGCCGCGGCCTGCCAGGAGTCCTGCTCGGGCCAGGCGAAGAGGAAGACGTAGAGGGGCACGCCGCGGAAGGCGCCAATGCCGATCCCCAGGTCGGAGAGCTCGCGGCGCATGGCCGCCGCCAGGTCTGGCGAGGTCTTCCACCAGGCCACCACGGCCTCGGGCTCGCCGGCCAGGGCGGCCACGCTCTCGGTCCACAGGTGGGGCCGGTAGCCGGCGCGCACCATGCGGGTCTGGATGCGCCCGAAGAGGGAGAGCGACTCGGACTCGTCGGGGAGGGCGCCCTTGGCGCCGATCTCGTCGGCCCGCTGCTGGGCGACCTCGTCGAGGGGCGCCGAAGGGCGCAGCTGGGGGACGCCGGCGGCCCGGCGCTCGGCGTCGATGGCGGCGGCAAGGCGGCGGCGGAGCTCGGGGAGGTCCGCGGCGCCGGGAAGGGGCCGGGAGGGCCCGGTCCGGGCGGTGGGGGGTGCGCTCGCCGCCTGCGGCAGCGCGGTCGTGGCGTACGCGGCGTTGGCGGCAAGGACAGCCGCGGCGGTGGCGAGCGAGCGGAGGATGGGGACGAGGATCATGCGCGGACAGGGCAGGGCGATCGGGCCCGGCGTCGCAGCAGCGACGATACACGAGATCCAGGTAGTGGGGTTTTGGATCCACGACCGGGCGGCCAGGCGGTCCGTTCGGGGTATGATCCTCTCCCGGCGCAGCGCCCCTGCTTTCGCCCGCGACGACCTTGGTGCGTCGGCCCTCGATGCCGGCGCCGGCTCCGGCTCCGGGCAGTACCGGCTCTCAGGAGGACGGCTATGACCCTTCGTACAGTCTTCAGGACCTTCGTGACCGCGGCGCTGGTGGGGGTCGGTTTGCTCGCCGCCGGGTGCAGGAAGGAGCAGCAGGCCGACGTCTCGTCGAGCGCGCCGCCACCCGCCACCAGCACGCCCGCCGCCGCGGCTCCTGCCACCGGCAACCCGGCCGCTCCCGCCGCTGCCGCCGGCGGCGCGCCGGCGACCCCGGCTGCTCCGGCTGCCCCGGCTGCCGCCGCCGCGCCGGCCGGGACCGCGGCGCCGGTTGGGGCCGCGGCCGCCGGCGGGATGGCGGACACGACCGCCAAGCTGGCCGCCGTCGATTGGGCGCTCAAGCAGGACGAGATCAGGCACGACCCCGATGGGCAGTGGGCGGCCGACGCCACGGCATCGTCGTCCTACAGCGACGCCACGGGCGACGCGGCGTGGTCGCCCAAGCAGGCGACAGGCGAGCCGAACGTCGACAAGTACGCCGACGACGGCCATGCATGGGCGCCGAAGACCCAGGACGGCGGCATCGAGTGGCTGGACCTGAAGTACGCCCGCCCGGTGCACGCCTCGGAGGTGCGGGTCCGTGAGTCGATGGGCTCGGGCGCGGTGATCAAGGTCGAGCTGTTCGACGGAGCCGGCGCCGCGCACACGATCTGGCAGGGCGCCGACCCGACGACGCAGCTCAACTACCTGATCCTCAAGTTCAAGCCGACGGAGTACAAGGTGGACCGGGTGAAGGTGACGCTCGCCACCAACCTCGTCCCGGGCTGGAACGAGATCGACGCGGTGCAACTGGTGGGCAAGCCCTAGGTGTCGCCGGCCGGGCCGGGCCGGGCGCTGCCGCCGGACCGGCGGCCCGCCGGGTCCGGACCGCCGAGCGAGGCGCCCCGCATCGCCGTGCCCGGGCACAGTAGAAAGTAGCCGGGGCGGGTGCGCGAGCGCTGCCGGGACGGCGCCTACCTTCTTCCTATTCCTATGCGGTCCAACCGCTTCTCCCTGCTCGCGACCGCGGTCTATGCGCTGATGCTGGCGGGCGCGGTCCTCGCCTTCCTATGGATACGCCGCCAGGGCGAGATGCTCGTCGCGCCGCCACCCAGCGGCCCCGCATTCAGCGGCGCGAGCGCGGGCGCGGACAGCGCGCCGCCGGCGGCAGGCGGGGCGGCGGCGTCGCGGAGCGGCGGCGACGTGCTGCCGCACGTGCTGCTGGCGCTGGCGGTGATCCTGGTCGCGGCGCGGGTGGTGGGGCTGGTGTTCCGCCGGCTGGGACAGCCGCCGGTGGTCGGCGAGGTGCTGGCGGGCATCCTGCTGGGACCGTCGCTTTTGGGGCGGGTCTCGCCCGCGGCCCTGGCCTACCTGCTGCCGCCCCAGGTGGCGCCCTTCCTGGGCATCATCGCGCAGGTCGGGATCATCCTGTTCATGTTCCTGGTCGGCGTCGAGCTCGATCCTGGCCTGATGCGCAACCGCACCCAGGCGACGGTCGCGATCTCCCACGCCAGCATCATCGTGCCGTTCGTGCTCGGCGCGCTGCTGGCGCTGCCGCTGTACCCGCGGCTCGCGACCCGCGACGTGCCCTTCACCGCCTTCGCCCTGTTCCTCGGCGTGTCGATGTCGATCACCGCCTTCCCGGTGCTGGCCCGCATCCTCACCGACCGCGGCATCCAGCGCACCCGGCTCGGCGTCATGGCGCTGACCTGCGCCGCGGTCAACGACGTCACCGCCTGGTGCCTGCTGGCCTTCGTGGTGAGCGTGGTCCGGGCGCAGTCGGGATCGGCGCTGGTGACGGTGCTGCTCACCGCCGGCTACGTCGGCCTGCTGCTAGGGGTGGCGCGGCCGGTCGTGGAGCGGCTGGTGCGCGTCGTCGATCACCGCGGCACGACCCAGGGCGTGATGACCGTCACCTTCGTCGCCCTGCTGCTGTCGGCGCTGATCACCGAGGCGATCGGCATCCATGCCATCTTCGGCGCCTTCGTGCTCGGGGTCCTGGTGCCGCACGATTCCCGCATCGCGCGCCAGCTGCGGGCGCAGCTCGAGGGCCTGGTGCTGGTGCTGCTGCTGCCCGCCTTCTTCGCCTTCACCGGCCTGCGCACCCAGGTCGGGCTGGTGCACGGGGCCGGCTGGCTGCTGTGCGGCCTCATCATCCTGGTGGCGTCGCTGGGCAAGTTCGGCGGCAGCGCCGCGGCCGCCCGCCTGACCGGCCTCTCCTGGCACGATGCCGCCTCGCTGGGAGTCCTGATGAACACCCGCGGCCTGGTGGAGCTCATCGTGCTCGACATCGGCCTCGACCTGCACGTGCTGTCGCCGGCGCTGTTCGCCATGCTGGTGCTGATGGCGCTCGCCACCACCATGGCGACGACGCCGGTGCTGGCCCTGCTGCAGCGCGGCGCCGGCTGGGAACCGATCGACGCCGTCGTGCCGGCCGGCGGTCCGCACGCCGACACCGCCTGACGCGGACAGCGAGCGGATGGACACCGTCGCCATGCGGCAGCTCAACCGTTCTTCATTGCTCTCGGCCGCCGTCTATCTCGCGACGGTGGCGGCCGCGGTCCTCTGCTTCCTGTGGATCCGCCACCAGGGTGCGGCGCTGGTCGCGCCGGCGCCCGGCGGGCCCGGCCTGGCGGCAGGCGGGCCGTCCGCGGCGGCCGGCGCCGCGCGCGGCGCCGGCGTGGCGGCGGGTGGGCCGGCCGCTGTAGGCGGATCGTCCGCGGCCGCCTCGCGGGGCGCCGGCGACGCGCTGCAGCACGTGCTGCTGGCGCTGGCGGTGATCCTGGTGGCGGCGCGGCTGGCGGGGCTGGTATTCCGCCGGCTGGGGCAGCCGCGGGTCGTCGGCGAGGTGCTGGCGGGCATCCTGCTGGGGCCGTCGCTGCTGGGCCGCATCTCGCCCCCGGCGCTGGCCTTCCTGCTGCCGCCGGCCGTGGCCCCCTACCTCGGCATCATTTCCCAGGTCGGGATCATCCTGTTCATGTTCCTGGTCGGCGTCGAGCTCGATCCGGGACTGATGCGCAACCGGACGCAGGCGACGGTTGCCATCTCCCACGCCAGCATCACGGTGCCCTTCGTGCTCGGCGCGTTGCTGGCCCTGCCGCTCTACCCGCGGCTCTCGACCCGCGACGTGCCGTTCACCGCCTTTGCCCTGTTCCTCGGCGTGTCGATGTCGATCACCGCCTTCCCGGTCCTCGCCCGCATCCTCAAGGACCGCGGCATCCAGCGCACGCGGCTGGGGGTCATCGCGCTGACCTGCGCCGCGGTCGACGACGTGACCGCGTGGTGCCTGCTGGCGCTGGTGGTGAGCGTCATCAGGTCGCGGTCGGGCTCCGCCGTGGTCACCGTGTTGCTGACCGCCGCCTACATCGGGCTGCTGCTGGTCGTGGTGCGGCCGCTGCTCGCGCGGCTGGTGCGCAGGGTGGACCACCGCGGCATGACCCAGGGTGTGACGACGATCGCCTTCGTGGCCCTGCTGCTGTCGGCCCTGATCACCGAGGCGATCGGGATCCACGCCATCTTCGGGGCGTTCGTGCTGGGAGTGATCGTGCCGCACGAATCGCGCATCGCCCGCCAGTTGCGCGCGCAGCTCGAGGGCGTGGTGGTGGTGCTGCTGCTCCCCGCGTTCTTCGCCTTCACCGGCCTGCGCACGCAGGTGGGGTTGCTGCGCGGGGTCTCGGGATGGCTGCTGTGCGGCCTCATCGTCCTGGTGGCGTCGCTGGGCAAGTTCGGCGGCAGCGCCGTGGCCGCCCGCGCGACCGGCCTGTCCTGGCACGACGCCGCCTCGCTGGGAGTGCTGATGAACACCCGCGGCCTGGTCGAGCTGATCGTGCTCAACATCGGCCTCGACCTGCACGTGCTGTCGCCGGCGCTGTTCGCGATGCTGGTGCTGATGGCGATCGCCACCACCATGGCGACCACGCCGCTGCTGGCGCTGCTGCAGCGCGGCCCCGGCTGGGAGCCGGCGGCGGAGCCGGCCGGCGCCGGCGTAGCGGTGTCGCAGGCCTCCGGCTGACCGCCGCTCAGTGCAGCGGCGGCAGGTCGGCCACGTGCCACAGGCCCAGGCTCTTGTCGGCGTAGCGCCCGCCGCCCTCGCGGCAGTGCTCGTCGAGCAGGGTCCGGGGCGGCGGCAGCCGGAACGGCGGCAGCTCGAGGTTGAGCGGCCGCCATTCGCCGGTCAGGGCGTCGCGGTTCTCCCGCAGGCGGGGGAAGGTGGTGGCGAGCAGCCAGCGGGCGCCGCAGGCGCGGAAGTTGGCGAGCGCCGCCCGGGCGTCCCGGAACGAGAAGTGGACCAGGCCGTCGCGGCAGAGGACGAGGTCGGCCTCGGGCAGCGGGTCGCGGCACAGGTCGAGGCACAGGAAGGTGCGCCCGCGAGCGGCGTGGCGGCAGCGGTTGGCGGCGATCACCGCTTCCACGATGTCGATGCCGCAGTAGCTGGCCACCGGCAGCTCCGCCTCGTCGAGCCAACAGAGATCGCCGCACGGCGCGTCGAGCAGCGAGTAGCAGCCGAGCTCGGCCAGCAGCCGCGGCAGCTCCTGGCGCAGGGCGGCGGTCGCCTCGCGGCCCGAGCCCGGTCCCGAGACGGATTCGTCGCCGCGCCAGGCGTTGCGCTGGTGGATCGAGGTGAAGATGGCCTCGGCGCTGCGGCAGCGCAGCGGCAGGGTGCGCGCGAAGTGGACCCAGGCGGCGGCCTGGGGGAAACGGCGGCGCAGGAAGGTGCGCAGCCGCTGGCCGGCACGGGGCGTCAGCGAGGTAGTCCGAATGTCTGCACCCACAGGACGCGGTACTCCCCGGTTTTGGGATCGCGGCCCAGGGCCAGGCCGATCCCGGTTTGTGTGTAGCGGCGATCGAGGATGTTCTCACGATGGCCGGGGCTGCGCATCCACGACTCGACGACTTCCCTGACCGATTGCTGGCCGAGCGCGATGTTCTCGCCGATCGCCTGCCACTCGTAACCGGCGGCCTGGGCCCGCTCGCGGACGGTCCTGCCGGCGCGGTCGCGGTGCGCGAAGTAGGAGTGCTCCAGCATGTCCTCGGCATGGAGCTGGGCGGCGGTGTCGAGGCGCGGGTCGAGCGCGAGCGGCGGGCGGCCCGCCCGGCGGCGCTCGGCGTCGATGCGGGTCAGGACCTCGGCGCGCACCCGTTCGCGATCGCGGAGGCCGGCGGTGTCGCGCGCGAATGCCTCGCCCTGCGGCACGGCGAAGAGGATCGCGTAGAGCGGAGCGCCGTCGAGCCGGGCGACGCCGACGCCGAGGTCCGTGTAGACGGGCTCGAGCACGCGGCGGAAGGTGCCGTCGCGGTCGTCGTCGCGCCACGCCGCAATCAGCTGCGCGGCGCCGGCCGGTCCGCTCACCAGGTTCTCGCCCCACTGGTGAGCGTCGTAGCCGGCCGCGCGCAGCCGGCGGTCCATGGCCTTCTCGGGCGCGCGCTCGCCGCGCAGCGAGCCCCTGGCCGCCACCTCGCCGGCATGCTCCTGGGCGGCGCGGTCGAGCGCCTCCGACCGGCGCAGGGGCGGGGCGCCGGCGGCCGCGCGCTGTGCGTCGAGCAGGCGCAGCACCTCGCGGCGCACGGTTTCGGGATCGGGCCCGGCGGCGCCGCCGCGGCGGGCGCGGGCGGTCTCATGGCCACTAGCATAGATAATCGATACGTAGACAGTCAATGTATAAGCGGTTGTCACGAGCCAGGCGGACAGGGTCGCGGCTGTCCGGATGGTGGTTGGCAAGCGCATGAATGCAGTGGCCCAGCGACAGGCAACGAGTGCCGCGATGGCGACAATCGGAGCCACGGCCGACCGTGAAGACCTGAGCTGCTACGCCTTCAATGGCTGCTGGACGCTAACTGGTAGGATACATCGCCTTGACCGTCGCCGAACCGTCGCCCGCGCTTCTGAGTCTCCATCAGCGGCCGATCGCCGCCCATGGACGCATCCTGGCCCTCGCCTGGGGAGCGTGGGCGTCCGGCTTCTTCTCACTGATGCTGCTGTCGTTCGTGCTGCAGCCGGTGCAGGACGCCTTTGCCCTCTCGGAGACGGCGCTGGGCTGGCTCACCGGGGTGGGCGTCGGCATGAGCGGCGCCGGCGGGCTGCTGTTCGGCTGGATGAGCGACCGGCTGGGACGGCGCGCGTCGCTGGGAGCGGCGATCGCCGCCTTCGGCCTGGGCAACGCGCTGTGCGGGCTGGCGCCGTCGGCGGCGTGGTTGCTGGCCGGGCGGGCGCTGGCCGGCCTGGGCGTGGGCGGGACCTGGGGGGCGGGACAGGCGCTGATGGGCGAGACGTTCCCGCCGGCGCTGCGCGGGCGCTACGGCGCGGTCGCTCAGACCGGCGCGCCGGTCGGGCTGGGGCTGGCGGCGATCGCCGGCTCGTTCCTGGCGCCCCTGGTGGGCTGGCGGGCGGTGTTCCTGGTGGCGGCCCTGCCGCTGCTCGCGCTGCCGCTGCTGCGCTGGGTGCCGGAGTCGGACCTCTGGCTCGCGCACCGGCGGCAGCCGGTCGCGCGGCGGTCGATCCTGGCGCAGCTGGCGGCGCCCGACCTCGCGGGGCGCTTCGTGAGCGCCTTCGTGCTGACGGCCTTCGACATGTCGTCCTATTGGTTCGCCGTTGTCTGGCTGCCGCGCTACCTGCAGAAGCAGCGCGGGCTCTCCATCTTCGGCTCGGGCTGGTGGACGCTGACGTTCGTCGCCGGGTCGCTCGCCGGCTACCTCAGCTTCGGCTGGGTCTCGGACCGCATCGGCCGGCGCAAGGCGTTCGCGCTGTACTGCGCGGTCACCGCGATCGGCCTGGCCGCGGTGTCGCTGTTCTGGGACCTGCTGGCGGGGCGGCCGCTCGCCGGCCTGGCGTGCATGGCCGTTGCCGGCCTCGGCACCGGCAGCTGGTCGTGCTTCGGGGCGTTCTTCTCCGAGCTGTTCCCCACCCGGGTGCGGGGGGCCGCCATGTCCACGATCATGAACGTCACCCGCGGCGTGCAGTTCGCGGCGCCGCTGGTGATCGCGGCGGTGGCGGGACGGTGGGGGCTCGGCGGCGGCGTGGCGCTGGCGGCAGGCTTCGCGGTGCTGGCGGCACTGTGGGTGTGGACGCTCCCCGAGACGGCAGGGGCGGCCCTCGAGGCCTGAGCGAGCCGCAAGCAGTCCCATCGCATCCCCCGGGCCGCCGCGAAGGCGATGGAGACTTAGCCAGGATGCCGGCGAATCAGAGCCATCAGGGCAACCAGGAAGAGCAGCACCAGCAGGAGGCCGGCAGGGCGCCCGGGCTGCTGCGGGCGGTGTCGCGCTGGCAGATCGTCGCCCTGGTGCTCAACGACGTCATCGGGAGCGGCGTCTACCTGCTGCCGGCCGGGGCGGCGGCGCTGCTCGGCGGCGCCAGCGTCATGGCGGTGGTGCTGGCCGGGGTGGCGGTGCTGCTGGTGGTGCTGTGCTTCGCCGAGGCGGCCAGCCATTTCGACCAGCCCGGCAGCGCCTACCTGTATGCCCGCGAGGCGTTCGGCGAGCTTTTGGGGTTCGAGGTCGGTTGGATGACCTGGCTGGCGCGGGTGGCGTCGGTGGCGTCGCTCGCCGTCGCCTTCGCGCAGGCGCTGGGCTACCTGTGGCCCGAGGCGCGCACCGGCTGGGGCCGGGACGCGGCGATCGTGCTGCCGGTCCTGGGGCTGACGGCGCTCAACGTCGTCGGCATCCGCTCGGGCGTGCGCACGGCGGTGCTGCTGGCGATCGCCAAGATCGTCCCGCTGCTGGTGTTCGTGGCAGCCGGCACGGTCTTCGCGCTGCGCGGCGCCGGCGCGGCCGCGGCCGTGGGGGCGGTGGGCGCGGCCGGAGGTGTGGGGGGAATGGCCGGGAGCGCGGCGGGCGTGGTGGGGAGCGCGGCCGGGGGCGCGGCGGTGAGCGGGGGCGCGCCGGGATGGCACCAGCTCGGCGCGGCGGCCCTGCTGCTGCTGTATGCCTATGCCGGCTTCGAGAACACGGCGGCGGCCGCCGGGGAGTACAAGAACCCGCGGCGCGACGTGCCGTTCGCGCTGCTGGCGCAGATCGGCATCGTCACGCTGCTGTACGCCTGGGTGCAATGGGTGGCGCTCGCCACCCTGCCGGGACTGGCCACGTCGGCGACGCCGCTCGCCGACGCGGCGCGGCGCTTCATGGGCGCCGGCGGCGGGTGGCTGCTGACCATCGGCGCGACCCTGTCGATCCTCGGCACCAACGGCAACACCGTGCTCACCGGCCCCCGCTACCTCTTCGCCCTGGCGCAGGGGGGGTATGGACCGCGGCTGCTGGCAGCCGTGCATCCGCGCTTCCGCACGCCGGCGGTGGCGGTCGTGGTGCAGACCGCGATCGCGCTGCCGCTGGCGCTGTCCGGCACCTTCACCGGCCTGGCGGCCCTGTCGGTGGTGGCACGCCTCGCGACCTACGTCGGCACCGCGGCGGCAGTGCCGGTGCTGCGCCGCAAGCTGGGCAGCCGGCCCGGCGCCTTCCGGCTACCGGGAGGTCCGGTGGTGCCGGTCGCGGCGGTGCTCCTGTGCGTCGTGTTCGCCGCCAGCGCCACGCCGCGCGACCTGGCCGCCGGGGCCGTGGCGCTGGCGGTCGGGCTGGCGGTGTTCAAGCTGCGGCGCCGCGAGCCCGGTCCAGGTTAGGGATTGCGACCGCCGCGCGCGACCGGTCTGCCGGCGGCGGTGGACGTCGGGCCACGCGCCGGCCGGCGGCCGGTTCGCAGCCGTTACTCGTGGATGCCGCAGGACTGGACGGTATAGGTGATGTACGTCGCCCAGTTGCTGCCGCCGAAGGGCGTGCCGTCGCCCCAGGCCGTCTGGGAGCCGCCCTGGTCCGCCGGCGCCTGGACCTCGGCCTGGGCGCCGATGTACACGGTGTCGCCCGGGTTGAAGTTGTCGAGCGGAATGACGAAGCTGACCGTGGTCACCGGCGGGTTGTAGGTCGTGTTGATGGGGAAGTGCCCGGGGCGCGGGTTGTTGTTGTCGTTCTGCGGGATGCCGGCGAGGGAGTTGGCCACCGCCAGGTGGACGGCGCTGATCACCCACGGGTCGTTGGTGGCATAGGTGATGGTGATCGAGGAGGCGTCATTGCTGATGGTCACCGTGCCGGTGTCGATCGTCTGGCCGCCGAACAGGGTCACCGTCGACGCGTTGCCGCACTGCGCCGCGGCCGGGACCGCCGCGGCCACCGTGCAGAGGATGAGCGCCAAGGCCAACCGGGTATAGCTCTTCATGGTCCTTCCCTCCATAGACCGCGGATGCGGCAGGGTATTTTGTCGCCAGGCCTGGTCGAGCTCTCAGCCCAAGAGCGTCCACCAGCCTTCAGCTCGACAGCGATGGGCCGCATCATAGCACTTCCGGCTCGGCAAGCGCGGGCGGATCAGGCGGCGGCCCTCCTCTTGATGAGGAAGTGCGTGGCATTCTCCCCGGAGACGGTCTTCGAGGGGAGGAAGCCAAGCTGGTGGAGATCGATGCCGGCAAACAGGTGCTCGCCCTCGCCCAGGAAGACCGGCGATACGGCCAGGTGCATCTCGTCGATCTGGCCGGCAGCCAGGCACTGACGAATCACCGACACGCCGCCGCCGATGCGGACGTCCTTGCCGCCGGCCGCTTCCTTCGCTCTTGCCAAAGCGGACTGAAGACCCTCGGTCACGAAATGGAACGTGGTGCCGCCTGCCATCTCGAGGGGCGCTCGCGCGTGATGCGTGAGCACGAACACGGGCGTATGGTACGGCGGGTTGTCACCCCACCAACCTTTCCAGGAATCGTCCGGCCAGGGACCCCGAACCGGCCCGAACATGTTGCGGCCCAGGATCCAGGCGCCGACGTTGTCGAAAGAGCGAACGCCGAAATCGTTGTCGATGCCCTGGGTTCCGCCGGTCTGCCCCTGCATCTGCTTGAACGCCACCGTGGGTAGGAACCATCCGTGCAGCTCGTGGCCGCGAACCCCCAGCGGATTGTTCAGGTCCTGCCGGGGCCCGGCGCCAAACCCGTCGAGTGAGATGGAAAACGCGGCGACCCTTACCTGGCTCATTGGCGTGCTCCCTGGTTTTCGATGCCTCTGTCGCTACCGGCGGTGCATTCACCCGATTCTGCCACGTGCGCCGCGCGCCTGCACCCGGTAGGCGCAGCGGCGGGCGCCGGCGAGAATGTGATCGATGCGCTCGATGCGGACGCCGGGGCCCAGGACCTGCTGGAAGACCAGCAGCTCGCCGGCGCACAGGTTGGTGCATGCCTTCGCGGCGGCGCAGATGGGGCAGTGGTTCTCGATCAGCAGCCAGGCCCCGCCCGGCTCCTCCCGCACCTCGGCCATGTAGCCCTCCGCGGCGCGCAGCTCCGCCAGCGCCAGCAGCCGCTCGCGCAACGGCCCGCGGTCCCCGACCTGCGCCCGGTAGGCCGCGACCTGGCTTCTGGACCTGGCGGCGATCAACCGCTCGACGCCGCGCTCGCCGAACGTCTCGCGCAGCGATTGGACGAGGCTGACGGTGAGCTCGGCATGGGCGTTCGGGAACAGCTCGTCGGCGGCCGGAGTCAGGCGCCAGAGCTTGGCCGGGCGCCCCATCGGCCGCGGCTCGGCCTCGCTGGTGACCAGCCTGTCGTCGGCCAGGGCGTAGAGATGCTGGCGGACGGCCATGGCCGAGATCGCGAGCCGGTCCGC
Organism: Thermoanaerobaculia bacterium; assembly: GCA_035544375.1. Lineage (GTDB taxonomy): Bacteria > Acidobacteriota > Thermoanaerobaculia > Multivoradales > UBA5704 > JASLEW01. Next base: position 2,280 of record DATKFK010000649.1, on the reverse strand, counting down.
CAGGGTGCGGGCGTCCTGCGGACCGTGCCACTTCAAGAGCTCGAGGATCGCCCGGCGGCTGCGGGGATCGGCGGGGCGCTGGGGAGCCGGAGCGCGTCGGGTCGCGGCGGGGCGCTGGGGGTCGGCGGCCCGCTTGGTCGCGGCGGCGCGCCGGGGAGCTGTGGGAGGCGGCGTGCCGGGCATGGCGACTTTATAAAGACAAATATTGACAAAGTCAAGCGGCCGGGCGTAGCCTGGCGGCAGTGGCGGCGCTGCCGGGGCCTCCCGCCGGCGGCAGCGGCCGCAAGGAGGATTCATGGACGTACACGGCAAAGGTGTGGTGATCACCGGCGCCAGCCGCGGGCTCGGCGCCGCGCTGGCGCAGGTGCTGGCGCGGCAGGGCGCGAGGCTCGCCCTGGTGGCGCGCGGCGAGCAGGCCCTCGACGAGGTGGCGGGCGCGATTCGCGCCGCGGGCGGCGAGGCCCACGCGATCGCCGCCGACGTGGGGGCGAAAGACGACGTCTATCCGATCGCCGGCGCCGCCGCGTCGCTCGTCGGCGACGTCGAGGTCGTGGTGCACAACGCCAGCGACCTGGGCCCGGTCCCGCTGGCGCTCTTGGCCGATACGGCGTGCGAAGACCTGGAGCGCACGCTCGCGGTCAACCTGGTCGGCCCCTTCCGGCTGACCAAGGCGTTCGTCGGGCCGATGCTGCTGCGGCAGCGCGGCCTCGTGGTGCATGTCAGCTCGGACGCGGCGACCGCCGCCTATCCGCGGTGGGGCGCCTACGGGGCCTCGAAGGCGGCCCTCGATCACCTGGCGCGGATATGGGCGGCGGAGCTCGACGGCACCGGCGTGCGCTTCCTGGGCGTCGATCCCGGCGAGATGGACACCGCGATGCACGCGGCGGCGATGCCCGATGCCGATCGCGCGTCCCTTGCCGATCCCGGGCAGGTGGCGCGCCAGCTCGCGCGGATGATCGCCGACGACGCGATCGCGAATGGCGCGCGGCTCGAGGCGGCCGCCTGGGAAGCGGCGCCATGAAGGCCGCCGCGCGGCCCCGCGACGACGCGCGCACGACGCGGCTGCTGTGGCTCGATCCGATGCGGGCGGAGCTCGCGGACGGGACGATCGGCGACCTGCGGACGCGGCTCCGAGAGGGCGATCTGCTGGTGGTCAACGATGCCGCGACGTTGCCGGCCTCCCTGCAGGGCGCGACGGCCGCCGGCATGCCGATCGAGGCGCGCCTCGCGGCCAGCGAAGGCGACGGCTGCTGGCGCGCCGCGCTCTTCGGCGCCGGCGACTGGCGGCGGCGCACCGAGGACCGGCCGCCGCCGCCGGCCGTCGGCGCCGGCGAGGTGCTGCGTTTCGCGGTGGCCGGGGGGCGCGGCCGCGCGGCCGGCGGCGGTGCCCGGGCCCGGCAGCCCGCGGAGGATCCGGCGGGCGCGCCGCTGCGCGCGACGGTCACCGGCGTCGATGCGGCCTCGCCGCGCCTGGTCTCGCTCTGCTTCGAGGCGCGCGGCGGCGCGTTGTGGCGCGCGCTCTACCGCGCCGGACGCCCGGTGCAGTACGCCCACACCGACCGGCCGCTCGCGCTGTGGCAGGTGCAGACGCCCTATGCCGCGCGGCCGTGGGCGGCCGAGGCGCCGTCGGCGGGCTTCGCGCTGACCTGGGAGCTGCTGCTGGACCTGCGGCGGCGCGGCATCGCGGTCGCCAGGGTGACTCACGCCGCGGGGCTGTCGTCCACCGGCGACCGGGAGCTCGACGCGCGCCTGCCGCTCGCCGAGGGCTACGAGGTGCCGCAGGACACCGTGCGGGCCGTCGAGCGGGCGCGGGAGCGGAGCGGGCGCGTGGTCGCGGTCGGGACCACCGTGGCGCGGGCGCTCGAGGGCGACGCCGCGTGCCATGGCGGACGGCTCGTCGCCGAGGCTGGAACGACGGACCTGCGCCTGGGGCCCGCGCTGCGGCGAGGGGTCGTCGACGGCATCCTGACCGGCGTGCACGACCCCGGCACCAGCCACTTCGCGCTGCTCGAGTCCTTTGCGCCCCGGAAGCTGCTCGAGCGGGCCCACGCCTTCGCCGAGCAGCAGGGCTACCAGGGGCACGAGTTCGGCGACGCGCTCCTGATCCTGGGGGAGGGCGGCGGGCTACGGCAGATCTAATATTACTCCGTTAAGTCAAGAAGAGTCATTCTGATATGCCCGCCTGCAGAGTGGACACCACCTCGCCCAGCGCACCAGAAGAATTTGGAGCTTCTGCCGGGTCTGGGGAAGGGTCCAAGATGGAGTTTTTTTTAGAGCGAA
>DATKFK010000648.1:0-6033 GCA_035544375.1 Thermoanaerobaculia bacterium | reverse complement strand
CGAGGCGCTGCGTTTCGCCGAGCCGCCGGGCCGCGCGATTGCCTTGCTGGTGAGCGACATGGTGATGCCGGGGATGACCGGCATCGAGCTGGCGCGGCGGCTCGCGGCGAGCCGCACCGGCCTGGCGGTGCTGCTGCTCTCCGGCTATGCTCGCGACTCCGCGATGATGGGATCACAGGTCGCCTTTCTGCAGAAGCCCTTTCCCCCGCGCGTCCTGGCGGCCAAGGTCCAAGAGATCCTGGGGCCGGCCGCCGCCGCCCGCCGTCGCGCCTGACCGCGAAAGCACGCCATGACCACGGCAATGCGACCGCCATCGGCGGACGACGAGCAGGAGCGCGAACGCCTGCGCGCGGTGGGCGAGCTCAACCCGGAGTGCTTCCGCCAGCTCGCCGCCAGCGTCTCCGACGTCTTCTACATTCTCGATCTCAGGTCGCCGCAGATGCTCTACGTCAGCCCCGCCTACGAGCGGGTCTGGGCGAGGCCGGTGACCAGTCTCTACGAAGAGCCAGGCTCCTGGCTCTCGGTGGTCCATCCGGAGGACCGCCCGCGCATCGCGGAGCTCGCCAGCCGCGAGCGCCACCACACCTGGAACGTCGAATACCGCGTGCTGCGGGCCGACGGCACGATGCGCTGGATCTCCGACCGTGCCTTCCCGGTGCTCAACGACGACGGCGTGCCCTATCGCATCGCCGGCATCGCCCGCGACATCACCGAGCGCAAGCAGGCCGAGGCGCTGGTCCTGCACGCCAAGGAAGATGCCGAACGGACCAGCGTGGCGAAGAGCGCGTTCCTGGCCAACATGAGCCACGAGCTGGTGACACCGCTCAACTCGGTGATCGGGTTCTCGGAGCTGCTGGCCGAGGGCGCCGCCGGCGAGATCAACGAGTTGCAGGCGCGGTACCTCGCCAACATCGTGGCCAGCGGCAGGCACCTGCTCGACCTCGTCAACGACGTCCGCGACCTGGCGAAGATCGAGGCCGGCAGCCTGGCGCTCGAGCCGCAACCAACCGATCTCGGCGCCCTGCTCGCGGAGATCGCAGAGGGCCTGGCGGAGCGGGCACGCGAGCGGGGAATCGTCCTCGCCACGGATCTGGGCTCCAACCTGCCGCGGGTCGAGATCGATCAGCTGCGGCTGCGGCAGGTGATCCTCCACCTGGTGGGCAATGCCTTGAAGTTCACCGCTGCCGGCGGCAGTGTGACGGTCCGCACCGGCGTCTGCCACGGCTTGCCCCTGGCGGCAGGGGCGGCGGTGCACGTATCGGTCGCCGACACCGGCATCGGCATCGCTGCCGGCGATCAGGGCCGCGTCTTCGCCGCCTTCGAGCAGCTCGACAACGGCTATGGGCGCAAGCAGCAGGGCAGCGGCGTCGGCCTGGCGCTGGCGCGCCGCCTCGTCGAGCTGCACGGCGGCCGGATGTGGGTCGACAGCGCCGGTCCCGGCCAGGGCAGCGTGTTCTCCTTCATCGTGCCGGTGTACTCGGCTGCCTCCCTTTCGCATCCGTGAGCGGTCCTTGACGCCTGTGCCTCGGCGCCCAGCCGGCGGCGCCGCGGTAGGACTAAGACGGACAGACGAACCAGCCCCCGTCCGATGTACCGACACCGGCCGCGCGGCTACGCTCGGCCGGTAGAGGGGAACGAGACGACCACGACACGAGTGACGCCTATGCAGGAGAACCAGCATCCGGTCAGCGTGCTCGAGCAGGTGAGCCTGACCTCGCTCGAGGCCGACGTCGAGCGTGCAATGACGCGCGGCGGCGATCCCGAAGACGACGTCCTTCATGCCTGCGTCGAGGCGATCGCCAGCTATCTTCAGGCCCCCGCGGTCCGCCTCTGGACGCTGGACGAGGAACGGCAGGAGCTCGAGCCCCGCGCCGGCGCCGGCGCCCATGGCTGCCTGCCGGCTTGCGACGCGCCGGTGCCGGTTGGCCGGGGCCTGATCGGCGAGATCGCCGAGGCGCGCCGCCCGCGCTTCGTCGACGAATGGCGGGAGGACCTGGGCGGCACGCACCTGGCGTCCGGCTGCCAGGCTGGCATCGCCGCCTTCGCCGGCTATCCGCTGCTCGCGGGCGACCGCCTGCAAGGTGTGCTGGCACTATGGGTCCGGCGGGCGCTGTCCGGCGCGACGCGCGCGGCCCTCGGCTCGATTGCCAGCTCCATCGCGCTCGGTTTCGCGGCGAGACGCACGCAGGCCGCATTGCGGGAGAGCGAGGAGCGGTTCCGCGCCTTCATGGACAACACCCCGGCGGTAGCCTTCCTCAAGGACGAACAGGGCCGAATGCTCTGGGTCAACCGCCCCTTCGAGCGGGCGTTCGGGACCCGCCTCGAGGAGATCCGCGGCTTGACCGATGCCCAGCGCTGGCCGCCCGAGATCGCCGCGCGACTCACTGCCACCAACCAGAATGTCCTCGCCGGCGGCCATCCGGTGCAGGTGCTCGAGACCCTCCCGACCCCGGCCGGCGAGCGCTCCTGGCTGTCGCTCATGTTCCCGTTCGACGATGCCGCGGACCGCCGCTTCCTGGGTTGCGTGGCGATCGACGTCACCGAGCAGCGCCGGGCCGAGGCTGCCCTGCGCGAGAGCGAGGCCCGCTACCGCCTGCTCTTCGAGTCGAACCCGCAGCCGATGTGGGCCTACGACGCCGAGACGCTGCAGTTCCTGGCGGTCAACGGCGCCGCCGAACGGCATTACGGCTTCAGCCGCGCCGAGTTCCTGCGCATGACGATCGCGGACCTGCAGGAGCCCACGGACCGCACCGATCTCCGTGACCGCCTGGCCCGTTCCAAGGACCCGGCGGGTCGCCAGCGGCCGTGGCGCCACCGGCGCAAGGATGGCAGCATGATCGCCGTCGAGATCCTCGACCACAGCTTGAGGCTCGACGGCCGTCCGGCGCGCCTGGCCCTGGTCACCGACGTCAGCGAGCGCCAGCGGCTCGAGGAGCATCTGCGGCAGACGCAGAAGATGGAGGCGATCGGGCTGCTGGCCGGCGGCATCGCGCACGATTTCAACAACCTGCTGACGGTCATCGGCGGCTACGCGTCGCTCGTCGGCCGCGAGCTCCCGGCGTCGAGCCGGTTGCGTTCCCACGTCGGCGAGATCACCCGCGCGGCCGACCGCGCGGCGTCGCTCACCCACCAGCTGCTGGCCTTCAGCCGCCAGCAGGTGATGCAACCGCGGGTCCTCGACCTGAACGCGCTGCTCGACGAGATGCGCGGGTTGCTGCGGCGGATCATCCGCGAGGACATCGAGCTGGTGTTCACGCCCGACCCGGCGGCGGGCCACGTCCTGGCCGACACCACGCAGATCGAGCAGGTGGTGATGAACCTGGTGGTCAATGCGCGGGACGCCATGCCGCATGGCGGCAAGCTCACCCTGGCCACCGCCGGCGCGCGCCTCGGCGGCGGCGAAGGTGGCGACGCGTTCAACGTCGCGACCGGCGACTACGTCCGGCTGACGGTGAGCGACACCGGCGTGGGCATGGACGCCGCGACCCGGTCGCGGGCCATCGAGCCGTTCTTCACCACCAAGGAGAAGGGGCGGGGAACCGGCCTCGGCCTGTCGACGGTCTACGGAGTGGTCAAGCAGAGCGGCGGCTACGTCTGGCTTGAGTCCGAGCCGGGCCAGGGTTGCCGAGTTCAGGTCTACCTGCCGCGAATCGACCAACCGCCAGACGTCGAGCCCCGGCCGGCGCCACCCGCGACCGCGCCGGCCGCGGCTGCCGGCGAGACGGTGATCGTCGCCGAGGACGAGGAAGCGGTGCGCTCGCTGGTCGTCAGGGTCCTGGCCGAAGGCGGCTATCGCGTGCTGCCGGCGGCCAGCGGTCGCGAGGCGCTCGAGCTCTGCCGGAGCCACGATGGCGAGGTCCACCTGCTGCTGACCGACGTGGTGATGCCCGAGATGAACGGCCCGGAGCTGGCGCGCCAGATCACGGCGCTCCATCCCGAGACGAGGGTGCTGTACATGTCAGGCTACACCGAGAAGGCCATGGCCGATCCAGCCCTCGGCCTCGATCTCGTGCTGCTCGAGAAGCCCTTCGTTCCCGCCGACCTGGCGCGCCGCGTGCGAGAGGTGCTGGACGCGCCTCGCCAGTAGCCGAGCCAGCTGGTTGTGGCCGCTGCCGGGCCGGCACCGCGCATGTTGCCGCCCACCAGCTCCGGCGCCTTGGCGGCCTCGAGGCCGTAGTTGACGGCGCCGCGGAAGCTGCCGCTTGACTGCGGCGCGCCGCGGCACATAGCCTGGCGGTGCGCACCTGACGCGCGGAGCTAGCGCTCGCCGCCGCGCCCCGCGGGATGGCGGGGCGGACCCGCGGCGAGCGGAGGAGGCGGCATGCCCTTGGACGAATTGCAGAGGTTCCTGGCACTTTGGGACGAGGAGGCACGAAAGACCGGCAGCCTCCTGCGGGCGCTGCCGGAAGACCTTTACGACTACCGCCCTGACGCGGGAGGCCGGTCGATCGGCGAGCTTGCCTGGCACTTGGCCGAGATCGATGCCTATACCACCTTCGGCATCGAGTCGGGCAGCTTCGACTTCGCGATGAGGCCGCCAGGCATCGCGCGGCCGCGCACCGTCGCCGAGCTCGCGCCCGGCTACGAGCGGGTCCACGCCGAGGCCAGGGCGCGGCTCGAGAAGCTGCGTACCGAGGACCTGGATCGCTCGCTCCCCTACTTCGACAAGCAGCAACGGAGCGTCAGCGACAGCCTGTGGGATGGATTGTTGCTGCACCTGGTCCATCACCGCGGTCAGCTTGCGCTGCTCTGCCGGCTAGCCGGGGGCGTCTGCCCAGGGATGTTCGGGCCCAATCGGGAGGAGATGGCGGCGCTGCGCGCGACGGCTGGCTGATTTATCCCTGAGCACAACCGAGGGGGATCGGTTTGATGTCAACGTTCGGCGGGTCCAACGCGGGGCCGGTATTCATCGCAATGACACTCTCGGAGAGCGGGCGAAGCCTCATCCCAAACCACGCGTGCCGTGACGGATTCGAGTTTCGGTGCTGCGTAGACGAAGCGTAGGTCATACGCCCGATAAAGCTTGGCGAAGAAACCAACGATCGAGAGCGGCGAGTCATGTGGCGGAAAGACCGTGCTGAAGGTCCCTTGCCGCGCTCCATCGGGCACAACCAGCGATAGCGCCACCGCTTCGTACTTGGTCGTCTCATCCCGTAAGTCCCGGCGGCCTTCGAGCCGCGCCATGACGTCGTGATAGCGCGTGATCGACGCCACCGGTTTGCCGTCCATTCCGAGGCAAACGTCGTTGAGCTCGACTCCGGGCGCTGCCCTGGTTGCCCGCAGAAGCTGCAAGAAGCCATAAACGAGCGCCGGGTAAGAGATGTGCAGGTTCGTGCAGTCACCGATCGCCTCTTCCATGCGATTGGTCAGATTCCGAAAGGCCCCAAGCGTCCCCTTCATCGACACGGCGACAACCGGCCCTACTCCCGGCTTGGTGACGACGACATCCACCGCTTTGGTCTTGAGTCCACCCAGTACCGTCCTTTCGCCGCTGCCTGCAGCAGCGGGATCGTGGATGAGTATGCGTTTGGAGCCCCGGGTGTCGACGACAAAGGGCGGTCGCGGGGTGATGTCGTCCGGGTTGAATCCACCTTCAAGGACCAGCCGCGAGGAAACGTAGTAATGCAGCGGGCGAATGTGCGCCTGTCCCTGGTGCCCGGTTGCGTTGAGGACGAACGCCCTTAGCGCATCCCGCAGCAAGATCCATTGGCATCGGCTGGCTTCACTTCCAGCCAGCGGCAACTCAGGAGACATAGTGCCTCCAGCGCCTTAGCGTCTCAACGCCGTCGACGATGGCGGGCAACTCGTCCGGTCGGATGCTTTCTGGTGCCGTCAGCAGCAGCCGCGCGGCCTCGCCGGGCTCAATCTTCAGCATCCCGCCGCCGAGAGGATGCCCCTCGATCTCGCATGAGAGCGCGGTCATGGGAGAACGCCAGTGCCGCGCGAGCTGGCGGGCACTCATCGCGCCTATCAAATTGACGCAGTGGACCGAGTTGGTGCCAACGCATTTTGCGGGGTTCGCCACAAGCGACG
>DATKFK010000647.1:0-8110 GCA_035544375.1 Thermoanaerobaculia bacterium | reverse complement strand
CGATTGGCTGCTGATCACGTCGTCGGGAAGAGTCGTCACGCGGCCGGCCTTCCTCGCGATGGTGAGCGATCCGAGCTCGCCGCTTTCGGTGAACGAATCGAGCGACGTCACGGTGCGGGTGCACGGCAGCACGGCCATCGTCACCGCGATGCTGCACGAGCGCGGCTCGGACCATGGCAAGCCTTATGACGCCTGGCTGCGCTTCACCGACACCTGGGTGCTCGAAGCGGGCTCCTGGCGTTACCTGTCCGGCCACGCCTGCGCCATCAAGCCGCCGGACAAAATGCCATGACTCCTCACCACGAGCAGCAGGCCGCTGACGGGCGCCGCGGGCTGCTGAGCGCCGCGGCGGCCTCCGGACGGCCCGCGCAGCCGGCGGCCCACCTCGGCGTCAGGCGGGTCGAGAGCTCGCTCTTCACGGCGGCGAGCGCCGCGCCCCTGGCGGTTGCGGGACGCGGCAGGCCCGGGCCGATCCTCATCCTCCGCGTTCGCGCCAGGCGCATCGTCGTGGACGAGGCCAGCATCGGGTGGATCGACGGCGCCGGCAACTACGTCAGGTTTCATGTCGGCCTGGAAAAGCACCTCGTGCGCGGCAGCCTGGCAAGCCTTGCCGGGGTTCTCTCACCCCAGTTCGTGCGGTCGCACCGGTCGACGATCGTCAACGTCGCCGCCATCCGCGAGTTCGTTCGCACCCCGTTCGGGGACCTCGTCGTCGTCCTGCGCACCGGCGATCGCCTGACGGTCGGCCGCGGCTTCCGCCGCAACGTCGAAGCCGCCTTCGCCGGCAGGCTGTAGGCGCGGCGTCGAGATCGGCGGATCGTCTACGACGCTGACGTCGGAGCCGGTGGGCGAAGCCGCCGGCGGCGGGACCGGCGGGCCACCCTGGCCTGGAGGGTTCGCGGGGGCCTGGGGCTGGCGCTCCTGTTTCGGGGTCTCCGGCTTCGAAGGCTCCGGTTTCGGGGTCTCCGGTTTCGAAGGCTCCGGCTTCGGGGTCTCCGGTTTCGACGCCTCCCGTGGCCCGCGCAGCACCCCTCGTTTCCTCAGCTCGCGGCGCAGCTCCCGCAGCTCGCGGCCGTGGCGGCGGCGGACGTCGCAGTCGCGGCCCAGGCGGTAGGCCTCGGCGGCCCTCTTCAAGGCCGCCGGCGTGCCCTTGCCGGTGGTCCGCACCAGGCCCAGGCTGGCAAGGCCGAGCGCGTAGTAGGCGCCGCTGCGCGGGCTCGACCTGACGGATTCCTCCAGCAGGTCGATGCTCGCGCGCAGCTTCCTGCGATGCAGCGCGACGCGGCCGCGCACCTCGGACAGCGCGGCAAGCAGTTGGGGATCGTTCGTCCGGCCGATGGCCGGCAGGAGCTTCTTGGCCTGTCGCGCATTTGCCTCCGCGCGATCCGGGTCCCAGTCGGCGCAAAGCAAGGCCCACCCGAGATGGGCCTCGAAGGCGAGCTCCACGACCGGCCTGCTCTCTCCCGGCGCCGCGGCCACGGCGGGACCCGCGGCCCTACGGCGTGCCACTTCCTCGAGGGTCTCGCGAAAAGCCTCGTCCGCGCGCTTGCGGTCATGGGCCAGCATGCAGGTCCACGCCAGCTCGACCCTGGCCTCGAGCGGCTTGAAGCCGAGCTTGCAAGCGGTTTCGAGGTGCGCGGCAGCTGCGGCGAAGCGCCCGAGCTCCTCCTGGAAGCGCCCGCGCCAGAAATGGGCCCACGCGTGCGCCTCGATCTGCTGGCGAGGGCTGCGCTCATCCAGCGGCGCGCTCTCGACCTCGTTCAACGCCTGGGCGAAGAACCGAGCGGCCTCGCGCAGCAACTTGCGCCGCACGCCTCTGCTGCGGAGCACCGCGGTGCGGCCCCAGTAGCTCTCGCCGATGGTGCGCAAGGTGCCGGAACCGGAGTCGAGGTGCAGCGCGATCTCCGCCTGGGCCCTGATGTCTTCGGGATCGCCGAAGGCAGAAAGCACTTGCAGGAGGACCAGCCTCTCGCGGCTGCTCTCGGGTTCCATGGCGACGGCGTGCCGGGCATGGACGAGCGCACTTTCGAGCTGCCGCAAGCGCTGATCAGGCGGCGTGTCCCTCGCCTTGCCAAGCATGAGGCAGGTGGCCGCCAGGAGGCCATAGAGGCCCTGCGCCAGGTGCTGACTGGAACCCTGCCTCTCCAGCCACTTGATTGCCTCTTCGAGAGCTTCTTTCGCTGTCCTCAGATGCGCGCAGCATTGGGGATGGTGCGGCTGGTCTTGCAGGCATTCCCGCGCCAGCCGGATCAGCACCTGGAGCCAGGCCCACTCCCAGTCACCGGCGCAGTCGTCGAGGGCTTGTTGCCAGCGCCCGCGCGCCTGCTTGATTTGCTCCCTGGCCGCGTCGCCGGTCGCGCCGGCCTCCAACACGTCCAGCAAGTCCGACATCGCACCCAGGCAACCTCGCGCCGAATGGTCCGGCCGTGCACGATTCCCCGGCAGCACTCCCAATGCCACGAGGGCCCGGTCGCGGCTGCTCTGACGTTCCGCCGGCAGCCAGCCGCGAGGCGTCCACCCCTCCCCACATTGCCAATGCCGGTTGCCATCCGCGCGACGAGCCGGCACGACATCCTCCAAGGCCCGCCGGAGATCCCCCAGCCGGCGGAGGTTGTCCTCGCGAGCCCCGTCGAAGTTTTGCGGCACGGCAAGGCCGCGCTCGAGCCTGGCGAAATCGGTGGCGCGGTCGTCCGTGCCCGCAGGTCCCGGCTCGAGCTCGCGCAGGAAGTCACAGAGCCGCTGCAGCCGATTGCGGTACCCCTCCCCCCCTTCGTCTCCCCCCAGACCCCAGGTGCCGCGGAGGGCGTTCTCGAGGCTCTGGACCTGGTGCCAGCGCCAGTCATCCAAGACGTCCAAGGACTTGCGGGACCTGCGGAACCAGCGGAACCTCATCGCCACGGTTCCTCCTCGGCGACCCCCACGGGCGGCTCTTCCAAGCTCAGATCGGCGATGTCGGCGAGGCTCTCGGCGTCCGCTCCGGCGATGACGTCGAGGAACCGGGTATGGGCGAGCCGGACCAGGGTCCGGCGATAGGCGCTCGGCGCGAACCGGGCATCTGCCTGCGCCAGGACGCTCCAGAGCATGGCCTGGTCGGCGGCGGCGAGCCCGTCGGCGAAGACGCCTCGCAATGCCTGCGGCGCGCTCTGCGGGTGGGACCAGAAGAAGGTCCTGCCCTCGTAGACCTGCGGAGAGGGATCGCGGGGAGCCAGCCAGGCCGCTTGCCGGAAGAGCTGGAGGCTGCTCGGGAACCGGGAAGAGCGGGCCAAGACGACGGCAAGGTTGCGGGTACAGGTGAGCGCCGTCAGCCGGTCGCGTTTCAAGACGGCGGATGGTCCGCGCAGCGCACGCCGGCACAACGTGCGCCAGGCGAGCGCCACCGCGATCTCGCTCGTCGCGCGGATTTTTCTCCAGGCGGGATCGCCGTGCCGCAGGGTCAGCTTGAGGCTCCGCATCTTGGGGTCACCGGGCGGCAGGCCCAGCTCCTGACGCTGCCGCTCCTGCTCGGAGTATCTCTCCGCGTAGGCCTTGAGGTCCCAGACGCGCGCGTCGTCCGGGTTGATGGCGATCGCCGCTTCGCAGAACCATAGCGCCCTGGGGTGCTGCTCGTCGGTTGCCAGCGCTTCCGCCAGGGCATAGCAGGCTTCGAAGTTGTCAGGGTCCTCCCTCAGGGCGCGACGGAAGGCGGCCTGAGCCGATTTGTTCTCCCCGAGCTGCCGGTACACGACGCCCAGGTTGAAGTGGCATTGGGTGAACTGCTGGTCTTCGTCGAGAGCCTGGATGAAGCACCGCTCCGACTGGCGCAGCAGCGAGACCTTCTCCCGTTCCCGCCGCTGCGTCTCGCGGTAGGCGCGCAGCCCCTCCGTGAAGGCGCGAATGGCTCGCCAGCGCGGCGAACCGGCCGGCACCAGGTCGGTCGCGATGCGGAATGCAAGCTGCACGACCAGCTCGTGGACGGTGGCCTTGGAAGGCGGTCCTTTCCGATCGAGCGAGCGGGCGTCGATCTGCCAGTTGCCCGAAAGACCTCCGCCGCTGATCTCGGCGGTGAGGAGGATGTCGTCTTCGATCTTGTGCAAGGCGCCGGTGAGCCGCGGGCCGCTCACCATCTGGCCAACGAGGCCGACGAGCAGGTTCGCGGGGATCTTGAGCGGGCCGAGGGAGATGGCGCTGGCGTCCTTCAGGATCGTCCCGATGTCCTGGACTCCGGGGGTCACCTGGATGACGGCGCTCTTGTGGGAAGGGGTCGCTTCGTCGATGACCTTGAAGATGTCCGAGATCCTGGCCAGCTCGTTCTGCAGCGCGGGTACCACTCCTGCGACCACGTCCTTGTCGAGCTGCTCGTTACCTGTGCAGCCCACGAACGGCCCGATCACCAGGCGTTTGCGTCCCCGGTAGGCGAGATACGCCAGCCACAGCAGCACCGCAGCGGCGAAGAGCTGGACCACCCGCCGCCGGGGTTGGGCGGTGCGCCAGAACCCTGGCTCGGCGCCCGAGCGCGGCTTGGCCGGCGTCGTGGCGGCAGGCTTCGCGGTGGCCGGCGTCGCGGTGGCCAGCTTCGGGGCGGCCAGCTTCGGGGCGGCCGGCTTCGCGGCGACCGGCTTCGCGGTGGCCGGCTTCGGGGCAACCAGCGTCGGGGCGGCCGGCTTCGCGGCGGCAGGCCCGGAGCTCGCTGGCGGGGCGACGGCGGCGCCGGCAGCGGCGACGCTGGCAGGAGCTGTAGTGGCGGCGGCGCCGGTGGCTGCGTCGTGAGTGTCCTTTCCCTTTCCAGACTGCAGCCCGGCGCCGTCCTTCGGGAAAGACAGGATGGCCCACACGGCGGCGGCGGCGAGCAGTGGAATGCCCCACCGAAGGGCCTCTCCGAGCCAGACCCAGATCCGGCCGACGGCCCGGGCGATCCACCATGCCGCGGCCCGATACCAGAAGCTCTGCCAGGCGGTGAAGGCCATCCAGAGCACGATCCCGAGCGCCAGAAGGAGCGCCAGATTGAGAACCAACCGCGGCAGCCAGACTCCTTGCGCCCGGGAATAGAAGAACAGCAGCGCCGTCGCCAAGGCCAGGGTCCACAGGCCATAGCTGAACGGCATCCGGTAGCGATTGGCGAAGCGGTAGCCGGCCCCCGGCGAAAGGCGGCCGCCGCCCCGCCGCAGCTCGGGGGCCTGCAGGAGGTAGGCAGCCCCCGCCAGCAGGGCAACCCGCAACCCCGTCAGCTCGACGAGGTCGGCAGCCTTCTCGTGACCCTGGGGACCGCCGCCGAGCGCCCACAGCAGGGGTATCGCCAGCGCGGCGGTAGCGATCGGTTCGAGGGCGAAGAGCAGGATCCCACAGGTGAAGAGGACCGCCGGCAGCGGCGAGGCGAAGGCGGACCCTTGGAACGGCTCTAGGTCGAGGAAGCGGCCGAGGAACGGGAACACCAGCAGCGCATAGGCGAGGATCGCCGTGCCGGTCGCGGCCCAGGGGCCGGAGCGCGCCCCGAAATCGAGCTTCCCCCACATCGCCAAGCCCAAGAGCACCAGGGATTCGATGGCCGCGAAAACAGCCCAGCCGGGGCTGGATGCGGCCACCGCTGCCGACGCCAGCCATCCCCAGAGCATGGCCAGCGCCAGGGAAACGCCAAAATAGCCGACGCGCCGCTTGATTGGCAGCAGGCTGACGGCCAGGAGCGCGAAGATATAGGGAAGCACACCCGCCGAGATCAGCGCCCCAAAACCGGTAAGCGCGGGTTCCACCTGCCACCACATCCGACTGACTCCTTGTTTTCTTGATTATACCCCGCCGCGCTGCGGATATTGACGGACCCGCGCGCGGCTTTCCCGCGCCGGCTGGGCCGCGAGCGGCCTGGTGCGCCGGTGCGCCGGCTGCCTTGCGACCCCACGGCGGCGGCGATAGCATCGGCGCGGTCCTTGAACGGAACAGGAGGGTGTCATGGCCTCGTTCGACGAGGAAGTCGCCGCGACCCGCGACTGGTTTGCGAGCCCGCGGTTCCACGGCATCACCCGCCTGTACTCGGCGCGCCAGGTCGTCGAGCAGCGCGGCACGATCCCTCACGATCACACGGTGGCGCGTGAGGCCGCGGCCGCCTTCCATCAGCTGCTGCGCCGCCACTTCGGCGAGAAGCGCGGCATCACCACCTTCGGCCCGTACTCGCCGGGCCAGGCGGTGACCTTGAAGCGCATGGGGATCGAGGCCATCTACCTGGGCGGCTGGGCAACCTCGGCGAAGGGCTCGCTGACCGAGGACCCCGGACCCGATCTCGCGAGCTACCCGTTGAGCCAGGTCCCGGACGAGGCTGCCGGCCTGGTGCGGGCGCTGCTCACCGCCGATCGCAATCAGCTCTACCTGCGCTCGCGGATGAGCGAGCAGCAGCGCGCGGCGACGCCCGCCGTCGACTACCGGCCCTTCATCATCGCCGATGCCGACACCGGCCATGGCGGCGATCCACACGTGCGCAACCTCATCCGGCGGTTCGTCGAGGCCGGCGTGCCCGGCTACCACATCGAAGACCAGCGGCCGGGCACCAAGAAGTGCGGCCACCAGGGCGGCAAGGTGCTGGTCGCTTCCGACGAACAGATCAAGCGGCTCAACGCGGCGCGCTTCCAGCTCGACGTCATGGGGGTGCCGGGCCTGATCGTCGCGCGCACCGACGCCGAGGCCGCCAACCTGCTCGACAGCCGCGGCGACGAACGCGACCAACCCTTCATCCTCGGCGCCACCAACCTCAACCTGCCGTCCTACAAGGCCAGCTACCTGTCACTGCTGAAGCGCTTTCACGACCTGGGGATGGCCGAGATCAACGGCCACCTCCTCTATGCCTTAGGCGACGAAGAGTACGCCGCCGCCGACGCCTGGCTGGAACGGACGGGCCTCGCCAAGCTGGTGGCGGAGAGCGTGGCGGCCCTCCCACAGGCCGCCTTTGGCCAGCTCGACGCCGCGTTCGACCGGGCGGCCTCGCGGCTGCTGGAGCTGTGGGAGACGGAAGCCGGCCTCGAGACTTTCGGCGAGGCGGTCGCCGAGTCGCTGGACTTCCTGTCGACCGAGGGCGAGGCGCTGCAGATGAGCGTCGAGGACTGGCGGCGATTTGCCGGCCGGGCCTCCCACCATGCCGCGCGCCGCAAGGCGAAGTCGCTCGGCGCCAGGGTGGTGTGGGACTGCGAGCACGCCAAGACCCCCGAGGGCTACTACCAGGTGCGCGGCGGCATCGACTACGCCATTGCCAAGTCGCTCGCCGCGGCGCCGTTTGCCGACCTGCTGTGGATGGAAACCGCCACCGCGGACCTCGAGGACGCCCACCGCTTCGCCGCGGCGGTCCACGCCGAGTTTCCCGACAAGATGCTGGCCTACAACCTGTCGCCCTCGTTCAACTGGGACTCGACCGGGATGAGCGACGACGAGATGCGGAGCTTTCCCGAAGAGCTCGGCCGGATGGGTTTCGTGTTCAACTTCATCACCTACGGCGGTCACCAGATCGACGGCCTCGCCGCCGAGGAGTTCGCGACCGCGCTGCGCCAGGACGGCATGCTCGCCCTGGCTCGCCTGCAGCGCAAGTTCCGCCTCGTCGAGTCGCCCTACCGCACACCCCAGACCCTGGCCGGCGGCCCGCGCGTCGATGCCGCGCTCCTCGCTTCCTCGGGACGCACGGCGACCACCAAGGCGATGGGCAAGGGCTCCACCCAGCACCAGCACCTGATGCAGACCGAGGTGCCGCGGAAGCTGCTCGAGGAGTGGCTGGCGATGTGGTGCGAGCACTACCATCTTCCGGGCCCGCTGCACGTCGAGCTGCGGCCGCACCGGGCCGGCTCGGAGCTGCTCGAGCTCGGACTCGTCGGCCCCGCCAAGGAAAAGGAGGCGAACGTCGTCTTCGCCCCGATCCATGACCGCCGCGGCCGCAGCATCCTCTCGGTGCGCGACCAGAACACCTTCGACGAGAAGCTGCGCCAGAAGCGGCTGATGACCTTGATCCACCTGTGGCTGGTGCATCGCTACAAGGCGGAGGTGGTCCACTACGTGAGCCCGACCGAGGACAACCAGTACCAGACCGCGAAGATGAAGTCACATGGCATCTTCTCGCAGGTCACGACCGAGGTCGGCGAGATCATCGTCGCCGACGTCGACGCGG
>DATKFK010000646.1:0-4041 GCA_035544375.1 Thermoanaerobaculia bacterium | reverse complement strand
GACGAGCTTCTGCCCCGCCGCTTCCCCTGCCGCGCCCTCCCCGGGGTACAGCACCTCCCGGAGGTCGAGCCCCAGATGCGGCCGCAGCAGCTCGGCGCAGCCGTCCAGCTCGCGCCGGAACACCGGCTCCGAACGCACCAGCCCGCGCCCCATGCCCGGATGCTGGGCGCCCTGGCCCGGGAAGAGGAAGGCCACCGGCCGCGCCTCGGCGCCGGCGACGGCGGTGCGCACGCGCTCCGGATCGAGGGTCGCGAGCGCCTCGACCGCCTCCTCGCGGTTGCCACAGAGCAGCACGCGGCGGTGGGGAAAACCGCGCCTCCCGACGCGCAGGGTGTGGGCGGCATCGGCGAGGTCGATCTCGGGGTGGTCGCGGAGGTGCCGCGCCAGCCGCTCGCCTGCCGCGTCGAGGGCGGCGGGAGCACGCGCCGATAGCAACACGAGCTCGAGCATCCTGGCCGGCGCCGCCGCCGCGGATTCGGGCGCGGGTCCTAAGGCCGGCGCCTCCTCGACCACCACGTGGGCGTTGGTGCCGCCGATGCCGAAGGAGCTCACGCCGGCACGGCGCGGACCGTCGCCCACCGGCCAGGGCTGCAGGCGGGAGTTGACGTAGAACGGTCCGCTCTCGAGGCCGAGCTTCGGATTGGGGACCTCGAAGTGCAGGCTGGGCGGCAGCTCGCGGTGCGCCAGCGCCTCGGCGGCCTTGATCAGGCCGCAGATCCCGGCTGCCACGTCGAGGTGGCCGACGTTGGTCTTGACCGAGCCCAGGGCGCAGCTCGCCGCCCGCGGGCCCGCCGCGCCGGCGCGCCGCCACACCTCGTGCAGCGCCGCCACCTCGATGGGGTCGCCGAGCGCGGTCCCCGTGCCGTGGGCCTCGACGTAGCTCAGGCTCTCCGGCGGCACTCCCGCCGCCGCCAGCGCCGCGGCGACGACCCGCGCCTGCCCCTCGACGCTGGGCGCCGTGTAGCCGATCTTCAGGCTGCCGTCGTTGTTGATCGCGGAGCCGCGGATCACCGCGTGCACGGTGTCGCGGTCGGCGAGCGCCAGCTCCAGGGGCTTGAGCACCACCAGGCCGACGCCGCTGCCGAAGACGGTGCCGGCCGCCCGCGCGTCGAAGGCGCGGCAGTGGCCGTCCGGCGAGCCGATCCCGCCCGGCTCGTGGAGGTAACCGGTGCGCTGCGGCAGCCGGATCGAGACGCCGCCGGCCAGGGCCATGTCGCAGTCGCCGGCGGCGAGCGCCTGGCAGGCGAGGTGCACCGCCACCAGCGAGCTGGAGCAGGCGGTCTGCACGTTGATGCTGGGCCCGGTCAGGCCCAGCTTGTAAGAGACGCGCGTGGGCAGGAAGTCCTTGTCGTTGGAGATGAAGGCCTGGTAGCGCTCCGACATCTCGCGCAGCCGGTGGATGCCGGCGAGGTGCAGGTAGGCGTTGATGCCGGTGGCGGCATAGACCCCGACCCGCCCGCGGTAGCGCCGGGGGTCGTAGCCCGCATCCTCGAGCGCCTCCCAGGCGCACTCGAGGAACACCCGGTGCTGCGGGTCCATCAGCTCCGCCTCGCGCGGGCTGAAGCCGAAGAACCCGGCGTCGAACTGGTCGGCGCCGGCGAGCACGCCGGCGGCCCTGACGTAACGGGGATCTGCGATCTCGGCCGCCTCCACCCCTTCCTCGCGCAGCTCCTCGTCGCTCAGCCGCGCGATGCACTCCTCGCCGTCGCGCAGCCGGCCCCACAGCTCGGCGACGCTGGCGGCGTGCGGAAAGCGCCCGGCACGGCCGACGATCGCGATCTTCGCGCGCTCGCCGGGGGAGCCGCGCCGGCCGTCCACGGCCGCCGCCGGCGTCGCCGCGGCGGGCGGCTCGCCGGCCGCCGGAACGCCCAGGTGGCCGGCCAGGTGGCGGGCCAGCGCGTGCACCGTCGGATACCGGAACAGCTCGACCATCGGCAGCTCGCGGCCAAGCTCCTGCTGCAAGCGGGCGTGGACGCGGGCGAGCAGCAGCGAATGGCCGCCGAGGTCGAAGAAGTTGTCGTGGCGTCCGACCGTGGCCAGCCCCAGCACCTCCTGCCAGATCGCCGCGACCGTGCGCTCGAGCGTGGTGTCCGGCGCCGCGAACGCGCCGGCGAGCTCGGGGCGGGCGCCTTCGGGCGCCGGCAGGGCCTGCCGATCCACCTTGCCGTTGGGGGTCAGCGGCAGGCGCTCGAGGGTGACGTAGAGCGCGGGGACGAACGCCTCCGGCAGCTGCGCCGCCAGCCGCTCGCGCAGCTCGTGCAGGTCGAGGCTGCCTGCCGCGGCCGGCACGGCATAGGCGACCAGGCGCTGCCCGCCCGAGGGGTCCGGACGGGCCATCACCACCGCCTCCGCCACCGCCGGATGAGCGTTGATGGCGGCCTCGACCTCTCCCAGCTCGATGCGCACGCCGCGCACCTTGACCTGGTGATCCAGGCGGCCCAGGCACTCGAGGGCGCCGTCGGCACGCCGCCGGGCGAGATCGCCGGTGCGGTACAGGCGGGCACCGGGGCTCTCCCCCCAGGGGTCGGGGACGAAGCGGTCGGCGGTCAGGTCCGGGCGCTCGGCATAGCCTCGCGCGAGGCCCTGGCCGCCGATCAGCAGCTCGCCCGCGATGCCCCAGGGGAGCGCCCGCAGCTCCCGATCGACGACATGGAGCTGGGTGTTGTCGATCGGCCTGCCGATCGCCACCGGGCCGGGCTCGGAGCACACGCGGGCGGCGGCCGACCAGATGGTCGTCTCGGTCGGACCGTAGAGGTTCCACACCTCGGCGGCGCGCGCCAGCAGCTGCTCGGCGAGATCGCGCGGCAGGGCCTCGCCGCCGCACAGCGCCCGGATGCGCGGCGTCCCCTGCCAGCCGGCGGCCAGCAGCAGGCGCCAGGTCGAAGGCGTCGCCTGCATCACCGTGGCGCCGTGGCAAGCCAGCTCGTCGAGCAGCCGGGCGCCGTCGGCGGCGGTCTCGCGGCTGGCCAGCACCACCCGCGCGCCGGCCAGCAGCGGCAGGAAGATCTCGAGCCCGGCGATGTCGAACGACAGGGTGGTCACCGCGGCCAGCACGTCGCCGGCGCCGAGCCCCGGGGCCTGGCGCATGGCGCGCAGGAAATTGACCGCGCCCCGCTGGCGCACCTGCACGCCCTTGGGCCTGCCGGTCGAGCCCGAGGTATAAATAAGGTAGGCGAGGCTCTCGCTGTTTTCCGGGCGGCGCGGGCGCGAGCCGGGCTCGCGCGCCACCTCCGGCCAGTCGGCGTCGAGACGCAGGAGCCGGGCGCCGCAGCCGGCGAGGGCCGGTGTGAGCCGCTCCTCGGTGAGCACCAGCGGCGCCCGCGCGTCCGCGAGCATCGCCGCGATGCGCGCGGCGGGATAGGCGGGCGACGGGTCGAGAGGCAGGTAGGCCCCGCCCGCCTTCAGCACGCCCAACAAGGCGACCACCATCTCGGGCGAGCGCTCGACGTAGATGCCCACCGGCGTCTCGGGGCGCAGGTCCAGCCGCCGCAGCCGGCGCGCCAGCCGGTTGGCCCGCCGCTCCAGCTCGCCATAGCTCAATGCCCGCTCGCCGGCGACCAGCGCCACCGCGTCGGGGGTCCGCCCTGCCTGCTCCTCGAACAGCGCCTGGATCGCGGGCTCGGCGGTGCCGGCGCCGGCGCCGCCATGCCCGGCTTCCCCGCCAGCCTGCGGCCCGTCCTCGACGGCGGTGGCGTTCCACTCGCGCTGCGCCTGGTGCCGTTCGGCCGGGCTCAGCAGCGGCAGGCTGGCGAGCGGCTGCCCGGGATCCTCTGCCGCGGCGGCGAGCAGCGTGCACAGGTGGCCGAGCATCCGCTCGATGGTGGCGCCGTCGAAGAGGTCGCGGTTGTAGTGCAGCGACGCGATCAGCCGCGGGCCGGCCCGCGCCACCTGGAGCGCCAGGTCGAGCTGCGCCGGACGCTCGCTCTCGGGCAGCGAGCAGAGGCGCAGCGGCCCTAGCTCCACCTCGGCGCCGGCGGCGCCCAGGGCAAGCGGTGCGAGCGCCTGCTGCTCGGGGCGCGCCGCCTGCTGCAGCGTGAACAG
>DATKFK010000645.1:0-2783 GCA_035544375.1 Thermoanaerobaculia bacterium | reverse complement strand
AGTCAAATCGCGAGCGCCCCGAGTTGCTTGCTCTCCCCCGCTCTTGTGCATCGATACGTGCGCAGATCATCATTTGTGAATGCGCGTCATCGCCGGCGCCGCGCGGCCCTTCGCCGGGGCGCCCCCATCCGTCAACGGTTTCAAGTCTTGAAAGGGAGATCCGATGTCGAAGCCGAACCTCTTGGTCTTGACCGCCCTGCTGCTCGCGGCGTTGCCCGCAGGCGCGGCCGACACGCCGCAGCCGGCGCCGGCTGTGCACGCCGCCACCCTCGCGACCGCCGTAGCGCCGGGCCCGGCTCTCTGTCAGGCGACCCTTTCGCCGCTGGCAGCGCCGCCGCTGCTGCGATCGTCGGCGCGATCGGCTGGCCAGACGGTGCCCATCCTGTGTGGCTCGTGCAGCACCCCTCTCTGCGCCGGCAAGCCCGTGGGCGTGATCTGCGAGCAAAACAGCTACCACACCTGGCACTGCCTGACGCCGCCCGATACGGCGTGCACCAGCGACGGCAACGACTACTGCCTCTGCACGACCCGCACCTTCTGACACCCCCACCTGCCAGGGAAGAAAAGGAGCCGCCGGAGCGAACAGCCCCGGCGGCTCCTGTGACTTACGGCTGCTTACTGCCCACTCCTTCGCCGGACGAGGTGGGATGTGATACCCCCACTTCACTACCAGAGGAAACCGGTAAGGCCCGTGCCGGAGGAGCCGGTTGGGCCCGTGCCGCCGCCGGCGCCGCCTTCCGGGCGGGCTCCTTCCTTGCCGGTGAAGAGCTTCTCGATCCAGGTGCGGCGCTTGAGCTTCAGCGGCTGCTCTCGGCTGCCGAGCAGCGACTTGTGGCCGGAGTTGTCGCCGGCGGCGGCGTAGAGCTCGACGCCGCGGTTCTGGTGCAGCTCCGGCGGGATGTCGACCTCATAATCGGCGCCGGAGAGGTGCCGCACCGGCACGGCCTGGTAGGATGTGGCTCCCTCTGGCCGTACCCAGGCCTCGGCGCTCTTGACCGCCAGGTCGTCGGTGATCCGCAGCGGGACCGCGATGCGAGCGCCCTTGTCGTACTCGAGCTTGAAGCCGGGGCGCAGGGTGATCGACGGCGGGGCCGCGTCGAGCCTCGCGAGCAGCGCCTCCAGCCGTTCGCGCTGCCGGCGGAAGCGCTCGCGGTAGCGCCCGCCAGGATTGACTCCGGCCAGCAGCTCCAGGCCTTGCAGCGGCTGCGACGCGGCTTCCGCGCGGCTCGCCGCCGCGAGCACCGACTCCAGCTGCCCATCGTTGCGCCGCTGCGCCTCGAGTCGGTCGAAGCGGTCCTTCAGCCCCGAGCGATCGGGCCACGCCTGGCGCAAGCCGTCGAGCAGGGCGGCCGCCCGCTGGCCGTCGCCGCCTGCCAGCGCCGCGTCGGCCTGATCCTCGATCGCCTTCGCCGCCTGGTCGCGCAGCTCGCCAGCCCGGCGGTGGCGAGGCACCAGGGTCAGCAGGTCCGTGGCGTTGCGCAGCGCTTCCTGCGGTGCCTGGCCGAGGTCCGAGCGTGCCAGGCGCGCATCGAGGTCGATGGCCTGGCGAGCGCGATCGAGGTCGCGGCGCGTGGCGGCCGGGAGGTCCGGCTCCCACTTGGCAGCCGTCAGGGCGGCGCTGATCCGCCGCATGTCGCCGCGGCGAAGGGCGGAAGCCAGATCGGCGCCGATCTGCCGGCGGCGATCGGCGGCCAGCGCGGCGGCGAGCCGGTCATAGGTGGCGCGCGCTTCGGGTGAGAACGCCGCCTGCTCCTGGGCCGACACCAGCGCCAGCTCGCGGCGCGCGCTGGCGGCATCGCCGCCCGCCAGCAGATCTTCCGCCGCCTTCAAGTGCGGGCCGAGGGCCGGCTGGCCGCCGGCAGGCGCAGTCGTGCCGGCGGGCCGTGCCGCCGTGGGGCCGGCAACAGGCCGGGGCGCGGCGGCCGAGAGAGCGCCGGCGGCGGCTGCGCGGCGATGCGCTGCCGGAGCCGCACGACGCTCGCCGCCAGGGTGGCGCAGCAAGACCACGGCGGCCGCCAGGGCGGCGATCCCGATGCCGGCGGCGGCGGCCGCGGCGAATCGGCGCCGCCCCCGGCCGGCACGGCCGTGGATTTCCCCGGGTTGCGGCCGCGCGCCGGCGGCGACGGTGGCGCGGGCAGCGGCTGCGCCTGGCGCGGCGGGCATCGTTCCGAAGACCGAGGCTGTGGCTGGCGCGGCGGGCATCGTCCCGAAGACCGAGGCCGCGGCTGGCGCGGCGGGCATCGTTCCGAAGACCGACGCCGCGGCTGGCGCGGCCGGCATCGTTCCGAAGACCGACACCGTGGCTGGCGCGGCCGGCGTCGTTCCGAAGAGGGAGGCGGGAACCGCGCCAGCGGCGACGCCGGCGGCGGTGGCACTTTCGTCGTCTCGGAGGGCGCTTGGAGCCTCCCCGGCTTTCGCCTCCTTGGCGGCGGCGTCAGGCGAGTTGTCCAAGGTGGAGGTGGGCCGCTCCTCGGCGGCCGCTATGGGGTCCGCCGCCACGGCGGCGTGCAGGGGCGAGGCCGGGCTGGACAGCCGCGCGGCACCCGTGGCGCGGCGATGCGCCGGCCGCAGCGGTGTCACCGCCGCCGGCCAGAGCGGCGGCGCCGGCGGTGGCACCGGCTCCGGGCCGCCAACCTCCGCACCCGGCGTGGCGGCTGGCAGCGGGCCCGGCGCCCCCGCCGGCGAGGTCTCGGCCGGCGCCGTGCCGGTGGCCGGCCCCCGCAGATCCTCCGGCCGGAAGACGGGTAGGGTGTCGCCGCGGACGGCGGCGGTGGCGTGGAACG
>DATKFK010000644.1:0-6117 GCA_035544375.1 Thermoanaerobaculia bacterium | reverse complement strand
CGACGGGGAGCACGGGGGCGAGCTGTGGCAGACCGACGGCACCAGCGACGGGACACGCCTGGTCCAGGACATCGCGCCGGGCGTCGCCTCCTCGAATCCGGCGGCGCTGACCGTCGCCGGCAGCAAGCTCTATTTCAGCGCCGACGACGGCATCTACGGCGACGAGCTGTGGGCCTTGGCGCTCGACGGCGGGCCGGCCTGCGTGCCTTCGCCGACCGCCCTGTGCCTGCTCGGCAGCCGGTTCCGCGTCGAGGCCAATTGGCACGATTTCTCGGGCGGGAGCGGCCCTGGCCGCGCCGTGTCCTTGACGGACGACACCGGCTACTTCTGGTTCTTCGATCCCGCCAACGTCGAGGTCGTGCTGAAGACCCTGGACGGGCGCGCGCTCAACGGCCACTTCTGGGCGTTCTACGGCGCCCTGTCCAACGTCCTGTACGAGCTCACCGTCACCGACAGCCAGACCGGAGCGGCGCGCCGCTACGTCAATCCGCCGGGCGTCCTGGCGAGCGTCGCCGACACCGTGGCATTCGGCCCGCAAGGCGCCCACGCGCCGGGCATCTCCCTGGGCCCCGCGGGTCAGCCCGCCGGCGCCGAGATCACGACAGCCAGCAGTCCCGCGGCGGTGGCCCCCTGCGTACCCGGCGCATCCCGCCTGTGCCTGGGCGGCGGACGCTTCGCGGTCACGGCGACCTGGCGTGACTTCCAGGGCAACGCCGGCATCGGCAAGGTGGCGCCGGTGACCGGCGACACCGGCTACTTCTGGTTCTTCGACGCCGCCAACGTCGAGGTCATGCTCAAGGTGCTGGACGGCCGGCCGGTCAACGGCAAGTTCTGGGTCTTCTACGGCGCGCTCTCGAGCGTCCAATACACCCTGACGGTGACCGACACCCAGACCGGCGCCGTGCGCAGCTACTTCAACCCCGCGGGCAGGCTTGCCAGCGTGGCCGACACCGGCGCCTTCTGACCTGGCGACGGCTCGGTACGCACAGCCTCAGTAGCAGTTACCGCATACCGACTCACAGGATGCAGGTTGTGTGTCGAACTGCTGGATGACGGTGTAACAGGAACTGGTGATCTCGAAGCCCTTCACGACGGCCCATTTGCCCGAATCGAGGTGAAAGCTCGTAGAGTTTGGAGGACTGCCGTAGCACCTCTCCGGCGAGCCCTTGAACGACAGCGTCATCTGGCAGTACCCCTGGCCCTCTCCAGCACAATGGAGCGAAGCGCTGTTACCGGTCGAGACAGACGTCGACGAGGCCGGGACCATCTTCACCGAGTCCTTGGAATCGTAGGCATCGGCCCCGACGGTGCTGCTCATGGCGCAGTTCATCACGTGCACCTGGATGTCCCCTCGGGCCTCGCCGGCGCCGAATCCGCCGACGACCAGGATCGAGGCGACCAGCACCCACGGGCGCGAGCGCCTGACAGCTCCGTCTTGCGGCTCCGAGCACATACGTTTCTCCTTTCTGACCCCTTGGGGTCCGTCGCGACGGCAAGAAAGGATCGCGTCGCGCGCGACGGGCCGGCGGGCTCACATCGACATGGATTTCGACAATGCTTCCGAGTGCCCGAGTCTTATCACAACCCGTGGCGACGGTCCAGCACGATCTCCGGCTCACCATGCGAGCCACAGGGTCACTCTCAGTGAGGAAGCTTCGAAGATAGCCTTCAAGGAAATGCTTCCGGAGTAGAGCGATGCCGGGCCGGCCGGCGAAGGACCTCGTCGATCTCGTCGAGAGACCGCTCCGGCACAGTGCCCGCGGGCAGGAGAAGAGTCCCGCCGGAAGGCCGGACATTATCTGTGCAGGAGTCAATAGCTATTCAACGCAGACGCGGCGCCGCCGCTCAGCAAAGTGGGGATAAACTCGCCGGGCAGCCTATGTATCTCGATGGCAATGCAACCGGCATCGAAGGATCTTGGAACGGAATAGCCAGAGCCCAATGCAAAATAAAAGAAGGTCGCGAATTTGATCGCCGTGCGATCGTCTATCGCGCTGCGCATCCCAACGACGTAACGGATGTGCGCGCCGATCGCCTTCGCCTGTATTTCCGAATGACACGAGTTGAGCACAACACACTCCACCTCGTCGGCGACTAACTTGAAGAGGTCGGCCAGAGCCTTCGTCGGCACAAGTTGTGTGCCGCCGCCGCTGTCGCTTTCCAAGGCCAGTCCACTCTCCCCGGCTCCGTGACCGCAGAAATGAACGAACCGGGGCCTGAGCTCGATGATCGCCTGCTGCAAGTCGGGCGGGCGCACTGCCAGGCGGTACTCCAGTCGGAAATGATCGCGTTCCCTCGCCTGCTGCAGCTTGATCTGGATCTCGCGCAGCTCTTCATCGAGGCGGAGGCGCGTGGTGTCGGAGGGATCGGCCGATAGCAGCAAGATCGTATCGACACGGGATCTCCTGACCCGCCGCAGGGCCCCATCTTGTCTTGCGGCCCCCAAGTCCTGCACCGGCGGCTCGACGGCAGGCGGAGGAGGGGCCGGAGGTGGCTCGGCAACGTGGCCCTTCAGCGCGACGTCGCGCAGGCCGTCGGACGTGGGTCGAACATGTTCTGTCGTGCCGCCGGTTGCCATGCCCGCCGAGGCGCTCGGCGCTTGCTCGCCACCCGCGGCCTGTGGCGGACCCAGAGCCGCAGGCATGGCGTAGAGTATCGGTGACGCCCAGTCGTCGTTGTCGCCGCCTTGTGCAAGAACCTGCCGCGCTGCCGCGAGGCTGCGGTCGATCGCAAGGCCGCGCGCCAGCGAGGCATACAGCGGTCCTACCCATGTGCCGGAGCCGCTGCCGGTCAAGGGATGCCGCAAGGCGACCACGGCACTTCGACCGGCGCCGACCAGGGTCCGTGCCGCGATCGCGAAGGGATTGACTCCGCAGCCCGAATCGCTCGGCTCGAGCACCAGGAGCTGGAGATGAGGATACGCGGCGAGGCGGCCCGAGAAGTACGCGGCGTCCACCTTGCGAGGTCCCCCATCCTCGCCTTCGAGCACCAGGACGCCGGTCTGCATCCGCGGTTCCGAGCGGCCGGACCCTATGAAGTGGAGAGCTTGAAAGGCATGGCCGGCGAGCGCCTGCTCAATGTCGATCATGCGAGCCGAGGGCAGGCGGGTGATCGAGGCGCTGCCATCGGCGCAGAGCGCTCCGGCTGCGTCGCGAAGGCCAGCCCAGCGTCGTTCTGCCTCCCAGCCGCTGTCCGGGCCGCGGGGCAGGACGGCGAGAATGTCGATGGGCCTGACGAGCTGGCGGTGGGCAGGGACTGTCGAGGCGACGGTGCGAACCACCTCAATGGCCGCGGCCATGCCGGAGGCGCCCAGCCGCTCCCAGGCCAGTTCCTCCAGCTCCGCCGCACCCTCGAGGTCGATCGAGAGTCGCACATGCGTTGTTGTCAGGGTGGCTGCCGTGCTGACTGCTTCGAGCCTGGCCAGGACCTCACCGCGAAAGATCGAGGCGAACAGGCGATCGACATCGGCCGGGAGCGCCTCCGTCGCCACATGGCGTTGGTCGCTCGGGGGCAGCAGCTCCGAAACCTCGGTAGCAGGTAGAGAGGCGATCTGGCGGCCGCCGCGGTCGAGCACCTGGTAGCTGCCTTGGCCGCGAATGAACCGCAGCACCAGGTCGTCAGCCGGTGCCGGCGCGCCGGCGTCGAGATTTGTTCCAGCCATGGCGGCGACCGCTCCAGGGATCACGCGGACAGCACCTTGATCGGGTCGCCGCAGCAGGGGCAGAAGCACTCGTCTCCGATGGGCAGACGGCATCCACAGCGGGGACAGAAGTTCGCAGGCTGGTCGCCCGCTTGCCGGGCGCGAGCCGCCAAGATCCGGTCATATTGGCCGCTGCTGGACCACCGCTCGAATTCCGCGGCTCGCATCACCGTCCAGGGGTGATCCTCGCCCATGATGCTGATGAGCTTGGTAAAGCGGTCGAATAGATTCGCGTCGAGTCCCTTGAACTCTCGCGCTTGGGCAAGGAAGTCCTCGGTATTGAACTTGGAATGATATTTACGGGGAAGGCCCGCTATCTTGACCATGGCGCCGATTGCGGCGTCGCGGTTTTGACAGGCCAGCAGCCCGGCGCGGTCTGCGGTGAGCTCCGACATCCGTTTCCAGTTGAGCAGCGCCACCTTCATGGCCGTCGACAGCACCGACAGGCCGGGAAGGTCTCCCAAGGCCGTACTCAGGTATGGAAGCGCAAACCCTATCTGATGATAGAGGACATGCTGGCTCTTGATGTGGCCGAGTTCGTGGCCGATCACGAATACCAGCTCGTCGTCGGTCAAATGGTCGAGGCAGCCGGCGTTCAGCACCAGAAGCGGCTTTTCGACTCCGGCCGAGAACGCATTGATGCCCCCTCCCTCCTGGAGATAGACCTCGGGCGGGACCTTCATGTCGAGAACCTGGACCGCCTCCAGCACCAGCGTGTGAAGGTCGGGCAGGTTGTCGCGGGTGACCCGCAGGTTGCTGCCTGTGTACTGGATCCGGATCAGGCGATCGAGGCCGTGTTCGTTGAGCCCGCGGATCACCGTCTCCAGACCAGGAGCTCCTTTCAACCCGTCAAGGGCCTTGCGGTCCCACGGGTGCTCATAGGCTGCTGTTTGAAGGCCTGAGAGGATCGTCCTCGCCATCTTCCGCTCCCCTTACGCCCAAACGGGGGTCGCGCCCTTGGCGACGCGATATGCATCGATCACTCCCCATAGCCAGATGACGACGTAGAACGACCCCAGGGTGACGGGGATAGCTCCTACCGCCACGATAGCCAGGACCAGGATCAGCAGCCCTTTCTTGAAGTCATTGTTATAAAACTGTCCCAGGCCCGGCAGGAACGCGGAGAGGACCGCGGCGCCCGCCCCGCTCTTCCCCCTCGGGCGCACGCCATTCTGGAGGGATTTTCCGCAGTAGACGCAGAACGCGGCGCCGTCGGTGTTCTCCCTCCTGCACACTGGATTTGGGCAGATCATGAGCACGTCCTCCTGAATTAGAGCTCATGGGAAGAGACACTCCCAGTGTCGTTTGGGGTGAGTGGCAGGCGGGGACCGCCGCCCGGCAGCCGGCGGCGTGACTCGAGCGTCACAGCCGGGAAGGTTGCGCGCGCCGAGGTCGAGCCCGGGCCACCGCCGACCTGCCGATACGATCAACCGAGCGGGCCGCCGGCGAGCTCGAACCAGGCTTCTCGGCGGCCGAACTTGGTCGATAGGGTGGCACCTATGCCGATCAGGGTCGCCGTCGTCCATACCCATACGCCGATGTAGGGCAGGAACTTGACCGCTCCCATCAGCAGCAGGCCGAGGGTGGCGGCGTTGAGGGGCCTGAGGTTGCGGTGCAGGAGGCGCAGCGCCACCCAGTCGCCCAGCGCGTAGAACACCGCCACCATGCCCCACAGCTTGAGCACCACCAGGAACAACGCCACCAGGGCGAGCATCGGCGCCCAGGCCAGGCCGCCCAGGAAGATGGTCAGGGCTAGCGCCGTCAACACCAGCGCCGCGACCCCGGTCAGGCCGGTGAAGAAGCTGAGGAACGGCTCGTGGCTCACGTCGTCGGCCGTCTCGAGCATCTGCCGGCCGCTGGCGGCGAACAGCACCAGCAGCAGCGCCGCCCAGGCCGCGAGCAGCGCGAGCTTGGCCCCCAGCACCAGCGGCGAGGCGTCGGAGAGACCCAGGCTGGGACCCTCGAGCAGCGTGGTCAACGTCGGCGAGGCGTTGGGGTAGGCCACCGAGCGGCCGCCGATCCGCGCCCCCGGCTCGGCCTGGATGGCGCCGCCGATCACCGAGATGTCGCCGCCGACGGACGCCCTGGGACCGAGGTGGGCATTGCCGCCGATGACGATGACGTCGCCCTTGACGTGACCCCTGACCAGGACCGAGCCGTTGAGCGCGGCGACGTCGGCGAGCGCATCGCCGTCAACCTCGATGTCGCGCGCCACCGCCACCAGCTGATGACGGGCGACGGCGCCGGGCTCGAGGCGCAACGCCAGCTGCGGCGATGGGGCCGGCGGCCGGGCGGCGGCGCCCATCAGCGCTACGGCCAGCAAGCTCGCGGCGACGCTCCCTTTCACGTGCACACCGCCAATGTAGCGCGGCCGCGGCCGGCTGCATAGAGAGGGCGAGGGGACGGTCTCAGGGCGT
>DATKFK010000643.1:0-7790 GCA_035544375.1 Thermoanaerobaculia bacterium | reverse complement strand
CTCGCGGCAGCTGCTCCAGAAGGCATCGAGCCGCCGCTTGTCGTCCTCGCTCACCCCGTCAGTCTACCGCCGCCGCGTCCTCCGGGCCGGGGTGGCGCGGCGGCGGCCGGCCGTGGCCGTGGCGACCCTGCCGGCCGCCGCCTTCCGGGGACGCCCGGCGGCCGTCTTCCCAGCACGGCCGGCCACTCTCGCGGCACGGCCGGTGGTCGCGCTCGCTACCCCGGAGGGGGCGGCTTTCGCCACGCGGCCGGCGGCTGATCTTGCCGTCCGGCGGTTTGCTGCTTTCGTCGTTCTGCCGGTTGCCGCTTTTCTCGTCCGGCCAGTCGCTGCCTTCGCGGTACGGCCAGTCGCTGCCTTGGCCGTCCGGCCGCTCGCCGCCTTCGCCGGCCTGCCCGTTGCCGCCTTCGCCGGCCTGCGCGTTGCGGCCTTGGCTGCCCTGCCGGTCGCCGTCTTCGCCGTCCGGCCGCTCGCCGCCTTCGCCGGTCTGCCGGATGCCGCCTTCGCCCTACGGCCGCCGGCCGCCCGCGAGGTTCTGCCGCCGGCCACGGAACCGGCGTTGCGGGCCGCCGACCGGCCGCGCACCGCGGCGCCGCGGCTCTTTACCGGCGCCGCCGCCGGACGCCGGGACGCGGTGGACCGTGGGGATGCGGCCTTGCCGGCGGCTGCCGCGGAGCGCCGGCCCGCCACGCCGGCGCGCGCCGCCGAACGCCCGCCCGACCTGGCCGATTCGTCGGTTTGGCGCGCAGCTGCGGCCGCCGGCTTGCGCACGGGTGCCGCTGCCGGTTTGCGCACGGGTGCCGCAGGTTTGGGGACACCCGCTGCCGCCGCACCTCTTCTCGGAGCTGCGGCACCGGCACTTGCCCTTGCCTTCCCGGCCGCCGCTGCCTGCGGTTGGCCCGCAGCCGCGGCCGCCGCCTCGCTCCGGAGCGCCAGGACGGCGCGCGCCGCGGCCAGCCTGGCGACCGGCACGCGGTAGGGCGAGCAGGAGACGTAGTCGAGGCCGACCCGCTCGAAGAAATCGATCGAGTCGGGATCGCCGCCATGCTCGCCGCAGACCCCCAGGTGGAGGCCGGGGCGGGCGTGGCGGCCGCGCTCGCAGGCCAGCCGCACCAGCTGACCGACTCCCTCGTCGTCGAGGCGCGCGAACGGGTCGTAGGGCAGCACGCCCGACTCGAGGTACTGCGGCAGGAAGCGGCCGATGTCGTCGCGCGAGTAGCCGTAGGTCATCTGGGTGAGGTCGTTGGTGCCGAAGGAGAAGAAGTCGGCGTGGGCCGCGATCCGGTCGGCGATCAACGCCGCCCGCGGCACTTCGATCATGGTGCCGATGGCGATCGGCAGGCGCATCTTCTCCTCCGCCAGCACCCGCTCGACGGTGGCCGCGATGCGCTGGCGCAGCCGGATCATCTCCTGCTCGGCGCCCACCAGCGGCACCATGATCTCGGCCTCGACGTGGTCGCCCGCGCGGGTCCGCGCGCAGGCGGCGCGGGTGATCGCCTCGACCTGCATCTCGTAGATCTCGGGCGCCGTCATGCCGAGGCGGCAGCCGCGGTGGCCGAGCATGGGATTGGCCTCGGCGAGCGCCGCCGCCCGCGCCGCCACCTTGGCGGCCGGCACCCCCATCTGCTTGGCGAGGCTGGCCAAGGCCTTCTCGCCGTGCGGCAGGAACTCGTGCAGCGGCGGGTCGAGCAGGCGCACCGTCACCGGCAGGCCGGAGAGGGCGGCGAAGATGCCCTCGAAGTCCTTCTGCTGCATGGGCAGCAGGTGCGCCAGCGCCTCGGCGCGGTCGGGATCGTTGTCGGCGAGGATCATCCGGCGCACCCAGGGGATGCGGTCCTCCTCGAAGAACATGTGCTCGGTGCGGCACAGGCCGATGCCCTCGGCCCCCAGGGCGCGCGAGACCCTGGCATCGGCCGGCGTGTCGGCATTGGCGCGCACCCGCATGCGGCGCAGCTCGTCGGCCCAGACCAGGACCTTGAGGAAGGTGGCGACCGCCGGCGAGGCGGCGGCATCCGCCGCGTCCGCCGCGGCCTTCCGGTCCAGCTGCGCACCGGAGGCGGCCGTGCCCACCAGGGTCCGCAGCACCTGCGACGGGCTGGTGGCGAGGCCGCCGGCGATCACCTCGCCGGTGGTGCCGTCGATCGAGATCTCGTCTCCCTCGTGCAGCACGTGGTTGCCCGCCCGCACCACCCCTTCGCGCTCGTCCACGTCGAGGTCGCCGGCGCCGACCAGGCAGGGCTTGCCCATGCCGCGCGCCACCACGGCGGCGTGCGAGGTCATGCCGCCGCGCGAGGTGAGGATGCCGGCGGCGGCGTGCATGCCGACGATGTCTTCCGGCGAGGTCTCGGCGCGCACCAGGATGACCGGCCCCTGCGCGGCGAGCTCGGCGGCGCGGTCCGCCGACAGCACCAGGCGGCCTGACGCGGCGCCCGGGCCGGCGGGCAGCCCGTGGGCCAGCAGCCGCCCCTCGGCCACCGCCTTGGCCTTCTCTTGCAGATCGAACTCGGGCGCGAGCACCTGCACCAGGTCCTGCGGCTTGACCCGCGACACCGCCTCCTGCGGCGCGATGATCCCCTCGGCCACCAGCTCGGCGGCGATGCGCACGGCGGCGGGGCCGGTGCGCTTGCCGCCGCGCGTCTGCAGCATGTACAGGCGGTCGTGCTGGATGGTGAACTCGACGTCCTGCATGTCGCGGTAGTGGCGCTCGAGGCGGGCGCAGACCTCGCGCAGCTCGCGGTCGGCTTGCGGAAAGTCCTCGGCCAGCCCGCGGCCGCCGCCCAGCCCGACGATCGGCTGCGGCGTGCGAATGCCGGCCACCACGTCCTCGCCCTGGGCGTTGACCAGGTACTCGCCGTAGACGCGCGCTTCGCCGGTGGCAGGGTTGCGGGTGAACGCCACGCCGGTCGCGCAGTCGTTGCCGCGGTTGCCGAACACCATCGCCTGCACGTTGACGGCGGTGCCCAGGCGGTCGGAGATGCCGTTGATGCGCCGGTACTCGCGCGCGCGGCGGTTGTTCCAGCTCGCGAACACCGCGCCGATGGCGCCCGCCAGCTGCTCGCGCGGCTCCTCCGGGAAGGGGCGTCCATGCTCGGCGATGAGGCCCTTGAAACGGTCGGCGACCGCGCGCAGGGCGGCGGGCGGCAGCTCGTTGTCGCTGGCGGCGCCGTGCTCGGCGCGCGCCGCGGCGAGGATCTCCTCGAACGCCGCGTGCTCGACCTCCAGCACCACGTCGCCGTACATGGTGAGCAGCCGCCGCCACGCGTCGAGCACGAAGCGGGCGTCGGCGCCGCGCTCGATCCAGGCATCGACGAGCTTCTGGGTCAGCCCGAGATTGAGGACCGTGTCCATCATCCCCGGCATCGACATGGGCGCGCCGGACCGCACCGACACCAGCAGCGGGTTGGCGGCGTCGCCGAAGCGCTGGCCGGTCCGCGCCTCGAGCTGCCGCATGTGCTCGTCGAGCTCGCGCTCGAGACCCGGCGGATAGCTGCCGTCGTGTTCCTGGAACCAGGTGCAGACCTCGGTGGTGAGAGTGAAGCCAGGCGGCACCGGGATGCCGAGCCGGCTCATCTCCGCGAGCCCCGCCCCCTTGCCTCCGAGAAGTGCCTTCTGATCGCCCCTGCCGTCCGCGGTGCCGCCGCCGAAGGCATAGATGTGCTTGGCTGCCATGCAACCTCCAATCTCGTAGGGCGCGAGCATAACCGATCGAGGTGGCGGAAAACCTCGCGCGGGCGAACGCTGGGGAGAGGGCACGCCCCTCCCCCTTCCCGTCGAAAGGATCTGGGACTGCTTAGTTTCCGGCGGGCTCGGGACCGCCGGCGCGGGCCCGGTGCTCGGCGCGGTCGACGACCACCTCGGTCAGCCGGGCGGTGCGGCTGACGGTGCGCAGGATGGCCTGCAACAGGGCGATGCGGCTGGCGCGCACGCGCTCGTCGGGATCCATCACCAGCACCTCGACGAAGAAGCGGTCGAGCACCGGCGCCAGCTCGGCGATGCGGCGCAGGGCGCGCTCGTAGTCGCCGGCCCCTGCCGCCGCCTCGACCTCGACGCGCAGGCCGGCGAAGGCCGCCGCCAGGTCGCGCTCGGCCGGCGGCGCCATCGCGAGGCGCTCGGGCTCGAGCGTCTGCTCGGGCACATCCTTGACGATGTTGGCGATGCGCTTCGCCGCCAGCACCACCGACAGGAAATCCGCCTCGCCGCGCACCCGGTGGATGGCGTCAACGCGGGCGCGCAGGTCCGGCAGGTTGGCGGCGCCGGCCGCGAGCGCCGCCTCGATCTCGTCGTAGGCATAGCCGTAGAGCCCCAGCACGTAGCGGATACGGTCGTCGAGGAACGGCCGCAGGCTCGCCCAAACCGCCGCGGCATCGCGGTCCAGGCGGCCGCCGTAGAGCGCCGCGGCCGCCGCCGTCAGGCGCATGAAGTCCACCGCCATGCCGCCCTCGATGGCGATGCGCACCGCCCCCTGCGCGGCGCGGCGCAGACCCAGCGGGTCCTTGCTCCCGGTCGGCACCAGGCCGCTGCCGAACATGCCCACCAGCGTGTCGAAGCGGTCGGCCAGGCCGGCCACCAGGCCGGCGCGGCCGCGCGGCAGGCGGTCCTCCGCGGAGGCCGGCAGGTACTGGTCGTAGATCGCCTGCCAGACCGCCTCGGGGTGCCCCTCTCGGCGGGCGTAGAGACCGCCCATCACACCCTGCAGCGAGGTGAACTCCTTGACCATCTCGGTGGCCAGGTCCGCCTTGAGCAGGCGCGCCGCCGCGACCGCCGCCGGCGCCGCCTCGTGCCAGCCGAGCACATGGCACAACGTCTCGGCCAGCGCCGCCAGGCGCGCGGTCTTCTCGGCGTAGCTGCCCAGGCGCTCGTGGAAGGCCAGCCGCGCCAGCTGCCCGGCGCGGCGCTCGAGTCCGGCCGCGACGTCCTCGCCGTAGAAGAAGCGCGCGTCGGCCAGCCGCGCCGCCACCACCCATTCGTTGCCCGCGCGGGTGCGTCCGGCCGGGTCGTCGGGCCGGTCCATCACCGTCAGGAAGTACGGCAGCAGCCGGGCGGCGTCCGGCGGCCCGTCCGCCGACACCACGGTCAGGGCGCTCTGGTGGTCGCGCAGGCTGGTCGCCAGCACCTCCTCCGGCAGCTCGAGGAACGCGGCATCGAAGGTGCCTTCGACCACCCCGGGGATCTCGCACAGCGCCGCCAGCTTGTCGAGCAGCGGCCCATCCTCGACCAGCCGGCCGCCGAGCGCGGCGGCGCGGGCGTGCATGGCGGCGGCGAGCGCGCCGCGCCGCCGCTTGGGATCGACCTCGATGTGACGGGTCGCCAGCTTGCGGCGGTAGTCGCCGCCGCCACGCACCTTGAGCGGCCGCGGCGACAGCAGCGGGTGGCCGATCGTGGAATCGCCGGCGGCGACGCCGAAGAGCTCGAACGGCACCACTTCGCCGTCGAGCAGCGACACCACGCCGTGCACCGGCCGCACCCACGGCCCCTCGCCGGCTCCCCAGCGCATCGTCTTGGGCCAGGAGATCGCGGCCAGGATGCGCGGCACCAGCTCGGCGAGCACCTCGGCGGCCGAGCGGCCGGCAGTGCGCCGGGCGGCGGCCAGGTACTCGCCCTTTTCGGTCGCCACGCGCAGCAGCTGCTCCGGCTCGACGCCGCAGCGGCGGGCGAAGCCGAGCAGCGCCGGGGTCGGCGCACCGTCGCTGCCATAGGCGGCGCGCACCGGCGGCCCCATGACCTGCTCCTCGCGGTCGGGCTCGCGCGCCGGCACGCCGCTGAGGCGCACCACCAGGCGGCGCGGCGTGAAGCCGGTCTCGATCTCGTGCGGTCCAAGGCCGCGCGCCATCAGCTCCTCGAAGAGGCGGGTGGCCAGCTCGCGGACGCCGGCCGCCAGCATGCGCGCCGGGATCTCCTCGCTGCGCACCTCCAGCAGGTACTCACCGCGCGCCATGCGGCACCTCCGGTGCGGGCGGGGCGGCAGGAGTCGCATTTGCTTTATGCGGCACGGTGGCAGTCCAGCCAGGGCCGGCCGCACCAGCCGGGCCGGGCTGAGAAAGGAGGGGGAAGCCGAGGCGCTCGCGGCTTTCGAGGTACGCCTTGGCGCAGGCGACGGCGAGGTCGCGCACCCGCTTCATCAGGCCGACGCGCTCGGTGACCGAGACCGCGCCGCGGGCGTCCAGGATGTTGAACAGGTGCGAGCACTTGAGGGCGCATTCGTAGGCGGGCAGCACCAGGCCTGCCTCCAGGCAGCGCTGCGCTTCGCGCTCCATGCCGTCGAACTGCTGCTGGGCGAAGGCGACGTCGGCGACCTCGAAGTAGTAGCGGGACAGCTCGACCTCTTCCTGGTGGCGCACCTGGCCGTAGGCCAGGCCGTCCACCCATGCCACCTCGTAGATGCTGCGCGCCAGGCCGAGGAACATGGTGAGCCGTTCGAGGCCGTAGGTGATCTCGGCGCTGATGGGCCGCAGCTCGAGGCCGCCGGCCTGCTGGAAATAGGTGAACTGGGTGATCTCCATGCCGTCGAGCATGACCTGCCAGCCGACCCCCCAGGCGCCCAGGGTCGGCGCCTCCCAGTTGTCCTCCTCGAAACGCAGGTCGTGCACCGCCAGGTCCAGCCCGATCGCCTGCAGGCTGCGGACGTACAGGCCCTGCACGTCGGCCGGGGCCGGCTTGAGGATCACCTGGAACTGCAGGTGCTTGCCCAACCGGAAGGGATTGTCGCCGTAGCGGCCGTCGGCGGGGCGGCGCGAGGGCTGGACGTAGGCCACGCGCCACGGCTCGGGACCGAGCACCCGCAGGAAGGTGTCAGGGTGCATGGTGCCGGCGCCCACCTCGAGATCGAGGGGCTGCTGCAGCACGCAGCCGTGGCGCGCCCAGAATTCCGAAAGCCGCAGGATGAGGTCCTGAAGTGTCTGCATGCTCCACCTCTCCGGGCCGCCGTGCGGCCCGCCTCCACGAATGCACGGGAATTTCGGGCCGTCAGAGCGCCGCGCGCGTGCGCTGAATGACCTCGTAGCTGCGCAGCTCACGCTGCAGGAAGTGCCGCCGGACGCGCGCGCAGAGCTCCTCGACCTGGCGCAGGGCCCTTGCCGCGGGCGCCGGCCGGCCGGCCTGGGCCAGGGTGGAGCGCCCGATCCGCCGCAACAGCTCGAGCGTCTCGGCATTGACCGCCAGGCCGGCCGTGCCGCCGGCGCAACCGGTGCACAGCAAGGTCTCGCCGTGCGGCGGCAGCACCGCCTTGGCGGCCAGCGGCGCGCCGCAGCGCGGGCAGGCGTCCGGCGCCGGGAAGATGCCGCCAAGACGCAGCATCCAGCACTCGAAGTAGCGCGCCGCAACGTCCTGGTCCGCCCCGTCGAGCAGCGCCTGAAGGGTCGAGTCGAGGAGCCGGAAGAGCAGGTCGGAGCTCTCGTCCTCCTGCGCGAACTCGAGCATGTGATCGGCGAGATAGGTGCCGAGCAGGATGCCTTCGAGGTCGGCGTGCAGGCGATGGACCGGCCGCACCAGCTCGACCGACGAGATGCGCACCAGGTCGCGCCCGTCCTTCTCGAACCAGGTGATCTGCACCTTGGCGAGCGGCTGCAGCTGGCCGGCGAAACGGCTGTGCCGGGCCCGCGCGGACCGCGCCACGCCGCTCTTCTTGCCGCGCTCGCGGGTGAGGAAGGTGACGATGCGGTCGCGTTCCGCGAGGTCGCGGACGTCGAGCAGCAGGGCTTCGGAAGTGTGCAGGCGCACGCTCAATGCTAACACGCCTCCGAGGCCCACCCCCGGTCCTCTGGACGGGCACGGTCGCCCGGCTTGGCGACCCATCG
>DATKFK010000642.1:0-8732 GCA_035544375.1 Thermoanaerobaculia bacterium | reverse complement strand
GAGCTCGCCGGCGGCGGTGCCGAAGTCGTTGGTGGCGACCGTCGCCGCCGCGACCTCCTGGCCATTGGGATCGACGAGCGTGACCGTGAGGCTGCGGTGCGGCGCCAGGGCGAGGTGCCCGCCGGCGCGCTCGCCGCCGTAGGCCAGGGCCTTCCAGCGCACCGTCTGGCCGGGACGATAGATGCTGCGGTCGGTGAAGAAGAGCGTGGCGTCACGGGCCCCCGCCGGCGGCTCGGCGCCGCGCTGGAAGTCCAGCAGGGCGAGCTCGCCGCCGCGCCGGGCGAGCGCGAGATGGCTGTGCCACTCGACCTCCGAGGCGCTCGGTGGCACGAAGCGCGCCGCGCCGCCGCCGTCCGTGGTGAGCGTCGCCTCGGCGCTCGGCCCATGCTGCCAGTCGTGGCGGAACACCCGGACCTCGACGCCCCCGACCGGCGCTCCTGTGGCACCGGAGAGGACGCGCAGGCGGATCGCTCCCCCTTCCCCGGGGCTCGCGAGCAGCACCAGGTCGCCGAGCACGAACGAGACCGCGGCGACCCGGGTCCGCGCCTGGGTGAAGCTCTCCTGCGCCGATGCCATCACCACGTAGGCGCCCGGAGCGGCGATTCTCGGCACCACGTAGGTGCGATGCCGGCGGAAGTCGGGGGTGGGCGGCAGGTCCTGCGCCCAGCTGGCCGCGGGCGGACCGGAGGCGAGGAGCTCGTGCGCCTTCCAGGCTTCGGGGAACGGCTCGTTGCTGCCGCCGGCGAGGCGCCGCAAGACGTCGATGCGGTAGGCGCGGAAGTAGAGCCGCTGCAGGTTCTGGTGGTCGACGGCGAAGGACCGGCGATCCGGGCCGTCGCTGGCCATCGCCTGGACCTGGAAGTCGGGCTGCTCGATCTCGGCGACCAGCCGCCGGCAGTCCTGCGCGCCACGGCTCCGCGGATAGGCACGCTCGCCGGCCAGGGCCGCGTCGCGGGCTTCGGCCAGGGCCTGGGGCTCGTCCTCCTGCCGGCGCATGCCGGCCAGCACGGCCTGACCCTCCGCCCACCAGGGGAGGTCGCGGGCCTTGGCGAGCCGCGCTTCGAGGTCGGCGCGGATGCGCCGCCGGTCGGCCTGCTCCGAGAACGCGGCGTGGAGGCGCCGGGCGCGCTCGAGGCGCGCCGCGAGCGCCGCTTCGCGGCGGTCCGCCGCGGCGTGCCAGGCTTCGAGATCGGCCAGCACGGCGACCAGCTTTTCGACCGGATGGCTCGGGGCGGGACCGATGGCGCCGGCGCCTCCGGCACCGGCGGCGGCGGCGGCGCCGACCGTGCCGGTGGCCGGCGTGTCCGGGATGTCCAGCGCCAGCAGGCGGGAGAGGTCCAGGTGGTAGAGATCGTTCGTCTCGTCGGGCGTCCACAGCGAGGCGTCGGCCAAGTGCTCGACGAACAGGTAGGACACCGCGTCGCGCAGCGTCCCGCGCACCTCGGGCGGGTAGTTGTTGGCCACCAGGACGTCGCCGCCCAGCCTGCCGGCCGGTTCGGTGCCGAGCGCGGCGCGGTTCTGCCAGGCCTCGAGGTACGCCGCCGTGGCCGCCGCGACGATCTGCTCGCGGGTCCACAGCGCGAGGTCGAGCTTGCCGCCGGTCTCGACGCGCTCGCGGCGGTTGATCTCCCACGAGTAGGCCGCGAGGTACGAGGTGAGCCCGTGGGCGAGGTACAGGTCGAGGCCGGTGCGCGCGAGCACTCCGGGCGGCCAGCGCGCCTCCTTCAGCTGCCGCACCGCGGTCTCGAAGCCGCCTAGGGCGATCCGCACCTCCGTTGCGCGCACCAGGGCACGGGTCCAGTCCACGGTGTCGCCCCGGCGCTCCGCGGCCGCGCGGAGCGCCTCGATCCGCGCCGCCGCCGGCTCGAGCTTCTGCTCCCTGATCAGCCGGTCGACCTCGGCCCAGGAGTCCCCGGGCGCCGGCTGGCGCTTTCCCGCCGGCGCCTGCGCCGAGGCTGTTGCCGGGGGGGCGAGCGTCGCGGTCGAGCCGGTCGGCGCGCGACCGCCGCCGAGCAGCAGGATGCAGCCGAAGGTGACGAGGAGCCTGGTTCGCGGGTGGCGCATGGCGGCGATCTTAGATGCGACCGGACGCGTGCTCATAATCTGGTTGGCGGTCATGACCGGTTAGACCCGCCAGCGCCCCGAAATGCTCCCGCTGGACGGCCGGGCCCGCGCCGGGCCTGCCCGCGCACGCCTCGCGGCGTGAAATTTTTCGCCCGCTATTTGTTGTAACGGATGTCGTCAACGCAGGCGGTTCAGAAAGGCAGGCACTCCCATGGCTACGGACGCGATCGACAGGCAAGACCGGCCGCTCGCCGGCATCCATCACGTCACCGCGATCGCCGGCGACCCCCAGGCCAACGCCGACTTCTATACCGGCGTGCTGGGCCTGCGCCTGGTCAAGAAGACGGTCAACTACGACGACCCCGGCACCTACCATCTCTATTACGGCGACGAGCTGGGCCGGCCCGGCACCCTGCTGACCTTCTTCCCCTGGCCCCACGCCCGGCGCGGGCGGACCGGGGCCGGCCAGGCAACCGTGACGTCGTTCTCGGTGCCGGCAGGCTCCCTCGGCTACTGGAGCGAGCGGTTGCGCCGGAGCGGCACCACCCACGACGATCCCGGGCGGCGCGGCGAGGACGAGGAGGTACTGCGGCTGCTCGATCCGGACGGCCTGGAGCTCGAGCTGGTGGCCCATGCCGGACCGGCCGCAGGCAACCCGTGGGAGGGCGGGCCGGTGCCGGTCGAGCACGCCATCGGCGGCCTGTTCGCAGTGACGGTGGTCGAGTGGAACGCCGACCGCACCGCCGACCTCCTGACGGGCACCCTGGGCTTCCGCCTCGAATCGCAGCGCGGGTCGCGCCTCCGCTTCGCGGTCGGATCGCCCGGCGGCCTGGCGACGCGGCTCGATCTGCTCGCCGAGCCCACGGCGGAGCGCGGCCGCATCGCCGCCGGCACCGTCCACCACGTCGCCTTCAGGGTCGCCGGCGACCGCGAGCAGCAGGCCTGGCACCGCGACCTGATCGCGGCCGGTCACCACGTCAGCCCGATCATGGACCGCCAGTACTTCCACTCCATATACTTCCGCGAGCCCGGCGGCGTGCTGTTCGAGATCGCCACCGATCCGCCGGGCATGACCGCCGACGAGAGCGCCGCCGACCTCGGCACCGGCATCAGGCTGCCGTCGTGGCTGGAGCCCGCACGCGCCCGGATCGAGCCGGCGCTGCCGTCGCTCGCGGCGCGGGTGATGCCCGCCGCCGGCACGATCGCCGTGACTGCCGGCAACGCCGCGGCGGCCGCCGGCGGCGGCGGGTCATGACCGGCCCGCACGCGGGTCAGCCCGTGCTCGCCGCCGGCCGCCCGCCGGCGGCGGCGCCGGCGGCCGTCATCCTGGTGCACGGGCGTGGCGGGTCCGCCGAGGACATCCTGGGCCTGGTCCCGGAGCTCGGCCGGCCGGACCTCGCCTACCTCGCGCCCCAGGCGGCGGAATCCAGCTGGTATCCCTACCGGTTCATGGCGCCGCTCGAGCAGAACGAGCCCTGGCTGTCGTCGGCCCTGGCGACGCTCGGCCAGCTGCTGGCGGGCCTGGCCGCGTCCGGCATCGCGGCCGAGCGCACCGTGCTGGTCGGCTTCTCGCAGGGCGCCTGCCTGGCGCTCGAGCTCGCCGCCCGGGAGGCGCAGCGCTACGGCGGCGTCGCCGGCTTTTCAGGCAGCCTGATCGGACCGCCCGGGATCCCGCGCGATCGTCCGGCGGGTGGCGCGGGCCTCGACGGCACGCCGGTGCTGCTCGGCTGCAGCGACCGCGATCCGCACATCCCGCTGCAGCGGGTGCACGAGACCGCGCAGGTGATGGCGGCGCTGGGAGGCCGGGTGAGCGAGCAGATCTACCCGGCCATGGGGCACGTCATCAACGCCGACGAGATCGAGCGCCTGCGCCGGCTGCTGGACGAGCTGGTGCGGGGCACTGGCGCGCCGCCGGCCGGCTGATCCGGCCCTCAGCGGCGCAACAGCTTGAAGGCGTGGTTCGCGGAGCCGTGGCGCATCGCGCAGCCGACCCACGGCGTCGCGACGACCGCAACCTCGGCGAAATCCGCCGCCTCGGCGAACCCACATTCCCGCTCCCCGGTATGCCGATCCGCGGTTTGCTCATGGCGAGGCGATATCGCGCATCGCCGGCGCCGCGGGCCGGGCCCCGGCGGGCCGATCGCCGCCGGGGTCGCCGGTGACCGGGCCTCTCCTCGCGAGCCGTCGCCGCAGTGCCCGGGCCAGCGCCGCGACCGCCGGC
Organism: Thermoanaerobaculia bacterium; assembly: GCA_035544375.1. Taxonomy (GTDB): domain Bacteria; phylum Acidobacteriota; class Thermoanaerobaculia; order Multivoradales; family UBA5704; genus JASLEW01. Next base: position 4,447 of record DATKFK010000642.1, on the reverse strand, counting down.
GGACGCAGGAGCGTGTAGTGATCGCCGGGGAGCGTCTCGAGCTCGGCCCGGCCGCCGGCGAGCGCGGCCCAGGCGGCGGCCGGGGCGTCCAGGCGTTGCCGGCCATTCGCGGCAGCAGGCCGCCGGGCGCCGGCAAGCAGCAGGCTCAGGCGTCCGGGATAGGGAGCGGGCCGGTAGCGGTCGAAGGCCCGGCGGGTGACGCGGAAGAGATCGAACAGGCGTTCCAGGTCCGCCGCTCCCAGCTCGGGGGGCGCCAGGCCCGCCGCCTTCGCCGCCGAGGCCAGGTCGGGCAATGGCAGCGTCGCATCCAGGGCCCGCGGAGCGCCCGCCGCGGCCGGCGCCGCACCGCCGCCGGCGAGGGCGGCCAGGTCCTGCGCGAAGTCGTGCCGGAGCCGCGTCGCCGCGGTGTCGGCCGCGACGGACCGCCGGCGCGGCGGCGACGGGTCGATCAGGGCGAGCAGCGCGATCTCGTGGCCGGCCGCCCGCAGCTGCCGCGCCATCTCGTAGGCGATGGCGCCGCCCACCGACCAGCCGCCCAGGGAGTGGGGGCCCGCCGGGGCCACCGCGACGACCGCCGCGACGTAATGCGCCGCCAGCTCCTCGATCGTCGGCTCGGGCCCCAGCGTTTCCGGATCGGGGACCTGCAGGCCGTAGAACGGCTGCTCCGGACCCAGGGCGCGCGCCAGCTCGGCGTAGCAGAGAACGTTGCCGCCGGCCGGGTGCACGCAGAAGAAGGGCGGCGCCAAGGGCGGCCCGCTGCCGTTGCCGGCCGGCGTCAGCTCCACCAGGGCGGAGCGCGCGGCCGCCGGACCGCATCCGGACCGCAGCAGGGCCGCCAGGCGGGCGATCGTCGGGGCGCGGAACAGCGCCGAGAGCGGCAGCTCGGTCCCGAAGCGCTCGCGGATGCGCGCCACCAGGCGGACGGCCAGCAGCGAGTGCCCGCCAAGGGCGAAGAACCCATCCTCGACGCCGAAGTCGTCGCGGCCCAGCAGCTCCGACCAGATCGCCGCCAGCGCCGCCTCGACGGCGTCGCGGGGCGCGGCGGGCGGCAGCGCCCCCTCGGCCGCACCGGCGGGTGTCCCGTCCCGGCGCTCGCCGCGCTCGCAACGCTCCCAGCCGGCGGCAGCGCCCGCCGCCGCCAGCGCCTGGCGGTCCACCTTGCCGTTGACGGTCAAGGGCAGGGCGTCGAGCGTCACGAAGGCCGCGGGCACCATGTAGTCCGGCAGCTGCCGCGCCAGCGCGGCGCGCAGCACGCCGGCGGCGAGCGGCGTCTCTCCTGGCGGCGCCGCCGGTTGCGGCCCCGGTTGCGGCCACGGCGCCGGCACCACGTACGCCTCCAGGCGGCCGCCGTCGCCGTCCTGCCGCGCCAGGACCACCGCTTCCCGCACCCCCGCCTGGCGGGCAAGCAGCGCCTCGATCTCGCCGATCTCGACCCGGAACCCGCGCAGCTTGACCTGCCCGTCGCGGCGGCCGAGGAACTCCAGATTGCCGTCCGGCAGCTGGCGCGCGAGGTCGCCGCTGCGGTAACGGCGGCCTCCCTCGGCGCCCGCCTCGCCGGCCTGACCGGCCTCGCCGGTCTCGCCCGTCGCAGTGACGAACTTCTCGGCGGTGATCTCCGGCCGGCGCAGGTAGCCGCGGGCGACGCCTGGGCCGCCGATCCAGATCTCGCCGCGCACGCCCACCGGCACCAGGTTGCCGTCGCTGTCGCGCAGCTCGAGCCGCACCCCGGGCAGCGGCCGCCCGAGCAGGGAACGGACCGCCGCAGGGGGCGCCAGCGACAATGCCGCCGGCGATGCCGAGGCCGGCGATCCCGCGAGCGGCGGTGCCGAGGCCGGCGATCCCGCGAGCGGCGACGGGGGCAGCGGGTAGGCGGCGGCCAGGATGGTCGCCTCGGTCGGACCGTAGAGCTCCCATATCCGGGCCCGCGGGAAGCGGCGTGCCAGGTCCGCCAGCAGCTCCGCCGGCACCACGTCGCCGCCGACCAGGACCGCCCGCAGCGCCGGCGCGGCCGGAGTGCCGCGCCCCTGCCGTTCCAGCGTGGCGAGCAGCTGGCGCGCCGTCGCCGGCACCGCGTGCACCACGGTGAGCCGCGGCAGCGCCGCGGCCAGCCGCTCGAAGTCGAGCGCCGGCCGCAGCGGGAACAGCAGCGCCGTGCCGCCGGTGGTCAGCGGCGACAGCAGCTCGAACAGGAAGATGTCGAAGGAGAACGGCGCCGCGACCAGCATCCGGTCGCCGGGGCCGAAACGCAGCAGCTCGCGGGCGGCGGCCAGCACGTCGGCCAGGTTGCCCCGTTCGACCGCCACCGCCTTCGGCTCGCCGGTGGTGCCCGACGTGTAGATCAGGTAGGCGAGGTCGCCGCGCCCGGCAGCGTGGGCAACCCCGGCTCTTCCGCCGGCCTCGGCGCCACCGCAGGCCCCGGCAACCCCGGCAACCCCGGCGACCCCGGCAACCCCGGCGACCCCGACCCCGGCGACCCCGGCAACCCCAGCGACTCCGGCAGCTCCGGCGACTCCGGCAACCCCGGCAGCTCCGGCAACCCCGGCAGCTCCGGCAGCTCCGGCGACTCCAGCAGCTCCGGCGACTCCGGCAGCTCCGACAGCTCCGGCAACCCCGGCAGCTCCGGCAGCCGCGACAACCTCGACAGCGCCGCCAGCCACCGGCCCAGCGGCGTTCTCCCCAGCCCCCTTTCCCCCGGTCAGCCGGAGCACCGCCGCCTGATGCGGCGGCAGCGCCGCGAGCGCCGCCTCGTCGCCCACCACCACCTGCGCCTCCGAGTCCGCCAGCAGGAAAGCGAGGCGGGCAGCGGGCAGCGCCGGATCGAGCGGCACGAAGCACCCTCCCGCCGCGAGGATGCCGAGCAGTCCGGCCACCAGCGCCGGACCGCGCGAGGCGGCCAGCGCCACGCGCACGCCGGGGCCCACCCCCAGGCCCCGCAGGCGCTCTGCCACCTCACCGGCCCAGGCATCGAGCTCGCCATACGACAGCCGCTCCTCGCCATGCTCGCCGGCGACCGCCAGGGCCGTCTCCTCAGGCACCGCCGCCGCAGCCCGGCGGAACAGGGCGATCACGTCCTCGCCCCGCTCGGGCCGTGAATCGTTCCACTCGACGAGCAGCTGGTGGCGCTCGGCGGCGGTCAGCAGCGGCAGCTTCGCAAGCGGCAGGGCGGGATCGGCCGCGACCGCGTCCAACAGCACCGCGAAGTGGCCGAGCAGGCGCTCGGCGGTGGCAGCGTCGAACAGGTCGGTCTGGTACTCGAGAGCGCCGGCGATACCGTCCGCGGTCTCGGCCAGCGACAGCGCCAGCTCGAACTTGGCGGTCCGCGAGGCCAGCGGCACCAGGACCAGCTCGAGCCCCGGCAGCTCGAGCGCCGCGGCCGGCGCGCTCTGCAGCGCGAACATCACCTGGAACAGCGGCTGGTGGGCGAAGTCGCGCGCCGGCGCCAGCTCCTCGACCAGCCGCTCGAACGGCACGTCCTGGTGGGCATAGGCGGCCAGCGTCGCCTCGCGAGTGCGGGCCAGCAGCTCGCCGAAACCAGGATTCCCGGCCAGGTCGGCGCGCAGCACCAGGGTGTTGACGAAGAAACCGATCAGCCCCTCGATCTCCACGCGGTTGCGGCCGGCGATCGGGCTGCCGACCGCCAGGTCCCGCTGTCCGGTGATACGCCCGAGCAGCGCCTGGAAGCCGGCCAGCAGCCACATGAAGGGCGTCACCTCTAGGTCCCTGGCCTGCTCGCGCAGCCGGTCTGCCACCGCCGCGGGCAGGCGGAACGGCCGCGTGTCGCCGGCCATGGTCTCGACCGGCGGATGGGGGCGATCGGTCGGCAGCTCGAGCCGAGAAGGCAGCCCGGCCAGGCGCTCCCGCCAGTGGTCGATCTCGGCCGACAGCACCTCGCCGGTCAGCCACCGGCGCTGCCAGGCGGCGTAGTCGGCATACTGCACGGGCAGGGCCGGCAGCCGCGGCGCCCGCCCGGCAGCCAGCGCGGCGTAGGCGGCGCGCAGCTCGCGGACCGCGACGCCCATCGACCAGCCGTCGGCAACGACGTGGTGCATGGTTCCCAGCCACAGGTGCTCGCGCGCCGCGACGCGCAGCAGCAGGGGCCGAAAGAGCGGCCCGCGGGCGAGGTCGAAGGGCCGGCGCGACTCCGCCGCGGCGAGCCCGCTCGCCGCCACCGCCGCGCCGCCGCCCAGGGCCCGCAGGTCAACCAGCGGCAGCGCCCACCTGCCGAGCGGCGAAGGCGAAACCACCTGCCGCACCTCGCCCGCGACCTCGTGGAAGGTGGTGCGCAGGGACTCGTGGCGGCGCACGATGGCGTCCACGCTCGCCGCCAGCGCCGCCACCTCGAGCCTGCCCGTCAGCCGCACGGCGAGCGGCACGTTGTAGGCAGGCGAGCCCGGCGTCAGCCGGTCGAGGAACCACAGGCGCTGCTGGGCGAACGACAGCGGCAGAT
>DATKFK010000641.1:0-2659 GCA_035544375.1 Thermoanaerobaculia bacterium | reverse complement strand
GGCCGCGGCGGCGCCGCCGGCCGCCGCCGGGCCCGGCGGTTTCGCCATGCCGGCGCCAGCGGGGCGCGGCCGCGCCGGCGGCGCGGCTGGCGGCGGCTCGAGCGCCGCGGCAGGCCAGGGCAGGAGCTCGGAGCCTGACGCCTGTGCCGCCGCCGGCAGGACGGCCGCCGAGGTGGCCGGCGCCGCCGCGGCCGCAGGGATGGCAGCGCCGCCCGGCAGCGCCGAGACGGGCAGCCCGGTGGCCGGTTGCACCACGCCGGGAGCGCCGGCGGCCGGCACCCTGGTGGCGGACTGCCCCGCCGGAACGCCGGTGGCCGGCGGCCTGGTTGCGGGCTGCCCCGCCGGAACGCCGGTGGCCGGCGGCCCGGTGGCAGGAAGCTCCACGGCCGGTCCCAACCGCGAGCCTGCCGGCGGCGGCGGCCCGACGCCCGCCGGCGCGGACACCGGCCGCGGCGGCGGCATCGCAACCTCCGGCAACTCGGGAACCTGTGGCAGCCACAGCTCGCCGCTGTCCGCCTTGGCCTGGGTGGCGGTCGGGCCGCGGGCGTGGGCAGCGGCGCCCGGCCCGGGCACGACTCGGCCGCTCCCGCCGGCGGGGACAGGGGGGCCGGCGGGCTCCGTGGTCGCGGCTGGCGTGGCTGTCAAGGCTGCTCCGCGACTTGGACTTACAGGTCTCGGGCTGGCATGCGCCTGACCGGCAGGCGCGCGGGCGGCAGGCACCCGGGCAGCCGGCGCCGGCGCGGCGGGGGCGGGCGCCGGGGCACGGAAGTCGCCCAGATTGCGCAGCAGCAGGTCCTCGACCGAGATCGGCTCGAATCCCTCCTCGTAGGAGACCTCGTCGCCGCCGTAGAACTTGAAGTCGCCCTCCTGCCAGCGCAGCAGCGCCTCGAGCTGCCGGACCGTCTGCAACCGCAGGGCACCGAGCAGCTGTGGACGGGTCAGGTAGCGGCGCTCCACCAGGAGGTCGAGAAGGCGGCCGCCGCTGGCGTGATGCTCCACGCCGGCGCGCGAGAGCTCCGCGCCGCTGAGCATTCCCTCGCTGACCAGCAGCTTCGCCAGTCCCTCCTCGACGGTGTGGGCGAGCGAGTCGGCGGCAACGATGCGGCCGGTCAGAAACGAGATGGCGACGATGTCCTGCTGCCCCTGGATGGTCAGGATGCCGGTCTTCCCCTGCTGGGAGATCATTTGCAAAATTTCAGGAAGACTGAAGAGATCGAGGCTGCCTTCAACCGCCATCGCCAACGACCTCCGTACGGCAAGCCCGGCTCATACCGCGTTGCGCAGCTCCGAGCGCAGCCTGGCGCCCAGGTAGAGGAGCAAGCCCGTGACCGCCAGCGCCCATGCCGCAGAGTTGCCCGCATCATACCCCCAGGGGATGCGGTACCCGAGCCGCTCGAAACGCGGCAGCATCAGCAGCCCTACCGGCGCCAGCAACGCCAGGAACGCACGCACGCCGTCGCCGGCCTCCGCCGACGACAGGCCGGGCAGCAGCACTCGCCGCCAGGTGTCGCGGGCGCGATTGCCAAGGCGCCATTGCAGCTGGGCCTCGGCGTAGCCGTGCGGGCGCCTGGCCAGGTGCAGCGCCACGGCGAGCAGGATCGCGCCCAGGGCCTCGACCGCCGAGGCGCCGTGCCGCACCAGCTCGAAAGGGGAGGCCGGACCGACCAGGCTGCGCTCGACGTCAGGGATCAGGGCCAGGCCGCCGGCGGCCGCCACCACCTTTTCCTGCTCGGCATTGCTCAACCAGCGATCCACGCGCTCCGCATCGATCATCTTGGCTTGTGCCAGCGCGCGGTGAGCCTCGTCGAAGAGATAGGCCTCGTTGTAGGCCTGGCTGAGGTCGAACTGGGCCATCGCGGCGTTGCGCGGATCGGCGGCGGCGGCCTGCTGGAAGTACTGGATGGCGCCGCTGGTGTCGCCGCGGTTGAAGGCGTACACGCCCAGGTCGAGCAGCGCGGAGACATTCTGCGGTTCGACCTCCAGCACGTCGCGATAGAGGCCGCGGGCAATGTCCCACTGGCCCAGCGTGCGGTGGACGTCGGCCAGCAGGTGCTTCACCGCGGGGCTCTCGGGAAGGCTCGAGTGCAGCAGTCCCAGGTCGGCGAACAGTCCGCCGTAGAGCCGCCGCTGCCGCAGGCTCTCGAGCGCCTTGACCGGCGGCGACAGGCGCACCGCCACCGCCCGCTCCTGTGCCGCGATCAGCAGCGGCGCCGCGCCGAGCAGCAGCCACAGGCCGATGAGCACCGCCCGCTCGCTGGACGAGGCATAGCCCCACAGCAGCAGCGACCACAGCACGAGCAGCCAGATGAACCGGCCCGGCAGCAAGAGCGGCCACAGCAGCAGGGCGCCGGCGAGGACCACCGCCGCGCCGCGGGGCAGCCGCCGCCCGAGAAAGGCCGCGAGATCGTGATAGAGACCGCCGCCCCGCGTCGCCAGGAGGGCGCACACGAAGAGGCCGCCGGTCAGCAGCAGCAGGTAGAGGCTGAAGATCAGCACGTCCTGCAGCCAGAGGTAGCGCTCGAGCGGCAGCAGGAACAGCCTGGGGTAGGCACGGCAGAGGGCCGCCGCGAACCGCGGGTAATCGCCGGCGGCGCGCGCCACCGCGGCCGCGGCAAATGCCGCCTCGGGACGCTGCGGATCGAGCCGCTCGCCGGCTTCG
>DATKFK010000640.1:0-2901 GCA_035544375.1 Thermoanaerobaculia bacterium | reverse complement strand
CGCGGCGCAGTTGATCTTGACGAACGGACCGTCACAGCGCGGGCTCGACCGGTGCAGCGCGCCGGCCACCAGCTCCTTGCCGGTCCCGGTGGCGCCGGTGATCAGGACGCGGCCGCCGGTCGGCCCGACGCGGCCGATCATCTGCCGCAGCCGCTCGGCGGCCGCCGACACGCCGAGGATGGCCGGCTCCTCGTGCAGGCGGGATTCGAGCGCCGAGACCTGGCGCCGCAGCGTCGCGTTCTCGAGCGTGTTGGCGATCGAGCGCAGGAGGCGCTCCCGGGTGAACGGCTTCTCGATGAAGTCCTGCACCCCGAGGCGCAGCGCCTCCACCGCTTCGCCGACCGACGCCTCGCCCGAGATGATGACGGTCGGCGGCAGGCGCTTGCGCGGCACCAGCTCGCGGATCAGATCGACGCCGCTCATGCGCCTTAGCCGGACGTCGAGCAGCAGCAGGTCGGGCAGGGGCCGCGCGGCATCCACCAGGAGGGCATGGGCTTCTTCCGCGCAGGCCATGGCGCTCGGCGCGAAGCCTGCCTCGCGCAGCTGCAGCAGCAGGCTGGCGCGGATCCTTTCGTCATCCTCGACCAGCAGGATGGTGCTCACGGCGGCGCTGCCTCCATCGCGTCCTCCCTGCCGGCTCTCGCCGGCAGCAGCAGCCGGAAGGCGCTGCCCGCGGCCGAGCTGTGCAGCAGCTCGAGGTCGCCGCCATGGTCGAGGAGGATCTTGCGCGAGATCGCGAGGCCGAGGCCCATGCCCTCGCCGACGCGGCGCGTCGTCACGTACGGCTCGAAGAGGCGCGGCTGCACCTCGCGCGGAATGCCCGGTCCGTCGTCGGCGGCGTCGAGCGTCACCCAGCCGTCCTGCCTGCCGAGCGCGAACCTCACGCTCCCGGCGCGTCCGGGCTCCGCGGCCAGCGCCAGCGAGCTGTTGTCGCAGAGGTTCACCAGCACCTGGCGCAGCATGTCGCGATCGAAGCACGCCACGAGCCGCGGCGGCCGGTCGCCTTCCAGGGCGAGCGCGAGATTCGGCCACGCGCCGCCGAAGTGGGCCACGAACTCCGCCAGGAACGCGGCCAGGTCGTGGCGCTCGAGCAGCGGGCTGGGCAGGCGGGCGAAGGAGGTGAACGCGTGGGTGAAGCGTCCCAGGCGGTCCAGGTCCTCGAGCACGCTCTCGGCCAGCGCCCGCTCCGCCGCGCGGTTGCCTCCCGGGCCCGAGCCCGGGCCCGGGCCCGCCTCGGCGCCGATTGCCGCCGTGCCGGCGCCGAGCAGCCGATGGAGACGGGCCAGGTCGAGGCGCGCCGCCGTCAACGGGGTGCGGATCTCGTGCGCGTGGCGGCGGGCGGCCTCCTGCCAGGCCGAGAGGTTCTCGAGCGAGGCCAGCCGGCGCCGATCGCGCTCGAGAGCCGCGTGCAGCCGGTCGAGGCGCCGCAGCTGGCGCGCCTTGGCGGCCAGGGAGAGCGCGCCGCCGCCCAGCGCCAGCGCCGCGAAGACGGCAAGCAGCGCGCCGCGGTAGCGGCCGGTCACCTCGTCGCGGTTGTACTCCAGGATGCGCAGGCGCCCGAGCAGCGTCTCCAACGCGGCGAAGCGCCGCCGGTAGCCGGCGGCGCCGTGCGGGTCGAGAGCGGCAAGCCGCTTCTGGTCGGCGAGAGAGGTTTCGAGCTGGCGCATGACCTGCGGGTGAATGCCGAAGGTGAACCAGGCGCCGGAGAGCTGGCGGGCGCAGACTTCGAACAGCAGCCCCGCCGCGGTCAGCAGCGCCGCCAGCAGCAGGGCGGTGCGCCGCAGGCTCACGGCCGGGGTTCCCCGTCGCCACCGGCGCCGCCGGCGGGACCGGCGCGCGCCACGCCGGTCCACTCGAAGCTGACCAGGGTGTGGCGCTTGATGGAGGTGGCGACCAGCAGCTCCAGCACGCCGGCAGGGGGCGCCGCGACGACCGGCGACGCGGCGCCCGCGGCGGTGCGCTGGGCGCTGTCGGCCTGCTCGGCGAGCGACTGCGAGAGCCAGCTCTGCGTCTCGCTCTGCTCGGCGCGCGAGAAGGGGATCACGTCGAGCGCCAGCTTGACCCGCCAGGTGCCGGCGGACTGACGGTCGCCGGCCGCCAAAAGCGGCACCTTGAGCCCGCGCCACCAGGCAACCAGCCTGTCGAGCGAGGGCAGGCTCTCCCGGTGCCGTTGGTTGTCGCTGCCGAGCGCCGACACCAGGAAGACCTCGTCCCACGGCTCGTACCGCACCTCGACCACCGCGCCGCCCTCGACGCGGCGGCCCTTGCCGTCCGTCGCGATGGCGCGCAGCACCAGGCTGGTGGTCAACCCGCTGGTGAGCCGCGGCCGCACCTCGGCATTCGAGAGCACGTCCGGCAGTGCCGAAACCACCAGCGCGCGGTCGGCGCCCACGGTGAACACCGGGCGCTCGGGCGCCGGCGGGCGCCCCCAGGCCGGGAAGGCGGCGGCCGCGGCGACGCCGGCCGCGGTCAGGGCCGCCACGAAGGGCCGCGGCTTCGCCCGGGCGGTCATCGGTCGACCCTTCCGAGATAGGTGAGGTTGAAGCGCAGGATGCCCCACGGGTTGCGGAACACCAGGCCGGCGCCGAGGTTGAGCTGGCCCGCGGTGGAATAGAGCGCGAACGCGGAGCTGGTGTGCGCAACCGTGTATCCGCCGCTGCCTTCCAGGCGCAGATCGCCGAAGCGTCGCGTCGCGGCGCCGCTCCAGAGGCTGGCCGTGTAGAGCAGGGCGAGGCTTGCCTGCTCGCCGGTCGACTGCAAGCGGGGGAAGGCGCCGGCACTCTGCGTCTCGGTGTCGCGTCCGGCCGCGACGTCCAGGGAAAGCCCGACCGACTGGCGGCGGGTGATCGGCCGGTAGTCGGTCGCGAGGATCGACAGCGACAGGTCCGTGGCGTGGGAGCG
>DATKFK010000639.1:0-2308 GCA_035544375.1 Thermoanaerobaculia bacterium | reverse complement strand
CCGCGGCCGCCGCCGCCAGGGCCGGGGCGGTGCGCGCCGACAGCACCAGCAGGTGCGGCCAGCCCGCCGCCGGCGCGCCCTCCCCGTCCGCGGCGCCGGCGGCCGCCAGGGCCTCGGGCGCCTCCTCGAGCACGACGTGCGCGTTGGTGCCGCCGATGCCGAAGGAGCTGACTCCCGCCCGGCGCGGGGCGGCGCCGCGCGGCCAGGGCACGGCCTGGCGGTTGACGTAGAAGGGGCTCGCGGCGAGACCGAGGGCCGGGTTCGGCGTCGCGAAGTTGGCGGTGGGAGGGATCTCGCCGTGCTCGAGCGCCAGCACCGCCTTGAGCAGCCCGGCGATGCCGGCGGCGGCGTCGAGGTGACCCAGGTTGCTCTTGATGGAGCCCAGGGCGACGCTGGCCGGCGCCGCCCCGGCGGGGGCGGCGGCGGCGAAGACCTGGCGCAGGGCGGCCACCTCGATGGGGTCGCCCAGGGGCGTGCCGGTGCCGTGCGCCTCGACGTAGGCGACGGTCTCGGCACCCACCCCGGCGCGGGCCAGCGCCTCGGAGATCACCTCCACCTGGCCGTCGACGCTCGGCGCGGTGAAACCCACCTTGTCGGCGCCGTCGTTGTTGATCGCCGAGCCCAGGATCACGGCGCGCACCGAGTCGCCGTCGCGCACGGCGTCGGCAAGGCGCTTGAGCACGACGATGCCCAGGCCGTTGCCGGGCACCGTGCCCTGGGCGGCGCTGTCGAAGGGGCGGCAATGGCCGTCCGGGGAAGCGATGCCGCCCTGCTGGTACAGGTAGCCGCTCTTGACCGGCACCGAGACGCCGACCCCGCCGGCCAGGGCCATCTCGCACTCCCCGCCCAGCAGGCTGCGGCAGGCCATGTGGACGGCCACCAGCGAGGTGGAGCACGCGGTCTGGACGGTGACGCTCGGCCCCTTGAGGCCGAGCTTGTAGGAGGTGCGGGTGGCGAGGAAGTCCTTGTCCGCGGCGAGGAACGCCTGGAAGAGGCCGACGCTTTCCACCAGCCGCGTGTTGGGGTAGACGTTCCACAGGAGGTAGGTGTTGAGGCTCTGGCCGGCGAACACCCCGACCCGCCCGCCGGGCCGCCGCGGATCGTAGCCGGCGTCCTCGAGCGCCTCCCAGGCGGCCTCGAGGAAGAGGCGCTGCTGCGGATCGATGATCTCGGCCTCGCGCGGGCTGAAACCGAAGAAGGCGGCGTCGAAGCGGTCGATGTCCGGCAGCATCGCCTTGGCCGGCACGTAGGCCGGGCGGCGCAGGAGCCCGGGATCCACCCCCGCCTCGGCCAGCTCCTCGCGCGAGAAGAAGGAGATGAGCTCTTCGCCGGCACGCAGCCGCTGCCACAGCTCCGCGAGATCGCGGGCGCGCGGGAAATGCCCGGCCATCCCGATGACCGCCACCGCGCCGCCGCCGCCCGCCGCCGCCGGCGTGACGGCCGGCGGCGCGATGCCGGCAGCGGCGGCGGGAGCGCCCGGGCCGGCGGCAGGCGCCTGGCGGGGCGCGAGCAGGCCCGCCAGGGCGCGCACGGTCGGATGGCGGAACAGCTCGACCATCGACAGCTCGCGGCCGAAGCTCTCGCGCACCCGCGTCTGCACCTTGACCAGCAGCAGGGAGTGGCCGCCGAGGTCGAAGAAGTTGTCGGTGGCGCCGACCTTGGGCAGGCCCAGCGCTTCCTGCCAGATGCCGAGCAGCGTGCGCTCGGTGTCGTTCTGCGCCGCCACCAGCGCCCCGTCGAGCGCCGGCCGTTCGGCGGCCGGCGCGGGCAGCGACCTGCGGTCCACCTTGCCGTTGGGCAGCAGCGGCAGCTCGTCGAGCCAGACGTAGTGCGCCGGCACCATGGCGTCGGGCAGGGTCAGGCGCATCCGCCGCATCAGCTCGCCGTGGCCGGGACGCTCGGCGACGCCCGGCGCGGCCACCAGGTAGGCGGTCAGCGCCTGCTCCGGCGCGGTCTCGCCGCGCACCACGACCAGCGCCTGGCGCACCTCGGGCAGGCTGCCCAGCGTCGTCTCGATCTCGCCCGGCTCGATGCGGACGCCGCGCAGCTTGACCTGCTGATCGATGCGGCCGAGATACTCGAGGTTGCCGTCCGCACGATGGCGGGCGAGGTCGCCGGTGCGGTAGAGGCGGCCGCCAGCGGTCCAGGGATCGGGGACGAAGCGCTCCGCCGTCAGGTCGGGGCGCCCGGCATAGCCGCGCGCCAGCTGCACGCCCCCGATGTGCAGCTCGCCGGCGAGCCCTGCCGGCAGCGGCCGCTGCTCGCGGTCGAGCACGTACAGGGTGGTATTGGCGATCGGCCGGCCGTT
>DATKFK010000638.1:0-5779 GCA_035544375.1 Thermoanaerobaculia bacterium | reverse complement strand
CTGGCGATCGATCCGACCGACGCCAACCGGGTCTTCGCGAGCGTGATCCAGGGGGTCTTCCGCACCACCGACGGCGGCAAGAGCTGGGTCGAGGCCGACCGCAAGCTGCCGCTCAACGGCTTCGGCGGCGTGAACGCGAGGATCCTGGCCATCGATCCGCACGCCCCGGCGAACCTCTATGCCACCGGCGACTTCGGCGTCTACCGCAGCGCCAACGGCGGCCAGACCTGGCAGCCGATCGTCGCCGGCCTGCCTCCCTATGCGTTTTTCTCGACGGGCCCTTCCACCGGCGTGCTGGTCGTCGATCCGCAGCAGCCCAGGAAGCTCTACGCCGGCACGATCGCGGCCAGCATCTACACCTATACCGTGCACTAGCCTCGGCAGCCGGCCGGTCGCCGCTCTCGGCTTCCGCTTCGTCCCTTCCGAGCTGCCCTGCTGGCCGGGGAAGCCGCGCCGGTGTAGACTTCGCCGCAACTACTTCGCGAGGAAGACAATGAAAAGAGAACGCCGTAAATTGACGCTCAGCCGCGAGACCCTGATCAACCTCGAAGCGGGCCAGCTCGGCGCCGCCACGGGAGCGGGAACCTACACCGCGTCCAACCCGTGCTGCCCACCGACGAAGACGCCGGGCTGTGAGCCGACGTTCAACTGCCCCACGGCGCTTTGCACCAAGATCAACTGTCCCTAAAGGCTGCGGGCCGCGGGCCACGGCCGGGCGCGGCCCGCCCGGCCGCCGGAGGCCCAGCCGCTGCTCAAAGGCGGTCCTGGGCCCTGCGGCAACGGTCGAGCAGGCGGGTCTCTCCAAGGCGCTCTGCCCAGGCGCCGAACGCGGCGGTGGGACCGCGCCACGACAGCTCGTCCACGTCACGGAACAGCTGCGCGTCGGTCCGCAGAGTTGCCAGGTCCTTGAAGAGCAGGGCCAGGCCGCGGCTCTCTCCCAGCACGGCAGGCGGGAAGTCCTGAAGGATCCCATGCCGGTTCAACAACCGGGCGGCCGTGACCGGACCGATCCCCGGGATGCCAGGGTAGCCGTCGGCGGCGTCGCCGACGAGAGCCAGGAAATCGGGAATCAAGTCCGGCCCCACCCCGAACTTCTCGCGCACTCCCTGCGCGTTGCGGATCTTGTTGCCCCGGCGATCGACCTGGACCACGCGGTCGTCGCGGACGCACTGGGCGAGGTCCTTGTCGGGCGTCCAGATGCAGACCTTCTGCACGCTCTCGGCGGCGGCGGAGATGTGCGCGGCGGAGGCCAGCGCGTCGTCCGCTTCCAGCTCGGTCATGGGCCAGACCGCCACGCCCATGGCGCCGAGCGCTTCTTCCAGCGGGTGGAACTGCGCGAGGAGCGCGCGCTCGATGCCGAGCCCTGTCTTGTAACCGGGCCATAGGCGGTTGCGGAACGACTCGATGACGTGGTCGGTCGCCACCCCGACATGAGTCGCTCCCGTCTCGATCATCTGCAACACCGTTTGCAGGACGCCGACGACGGCGCCGAAGGGCGGGTCCGCGCCCTTGTTGAACCGGCGCAGTCCGTAGAAGTTGCGGAACAGCTCGTAGGTGCCGTCGACGAGATGAACGATCATGGCCCGGCCGCGGCTCACTCGGCGCGCAGGGCGTGGATGGGATCGATCGCCGTGGTGCGGCGGGCGGGGACCAAGGCGGCGGCGAACGCGGCGCCGGCGAGCACCAGGAGAGCCACCAGGAAGATGCGCGGCTCGTAGGGCGCGACGCCGAAGAGGCGGCTGGCGAGCGCCCGGCCGGCGGCGAGCGCGGCGGGGATGCCGATCAGGAGGCCGAGCGCGATCGGCGCCAGCGCGCCGCGCAGGACCATCAGCACGACGTTCCAGGGCGCGGCGCCGAGGGCGACGCGGATGCCGATCTCGGCGGTGCGGCGGACGACGGTGTAGGCGGCGACGCCGTAGAGCCCGACCGACGCGAGGACGAGCGCCAGCAGGCCGTAGAGCTCGGTCAGGCGGGCGATGAGCCGGTCGGCGTTGAACGCCTGGCGCACCCGCTCGCCGAAGCTCACCGCGCCGAGCAGGCTGGCGTCCGGATCGACTTCGGCGAGGGCGCGGCGCACCGCGGCTTGCACGTCGAACGGACCGGCCAGGCGCAGCTGGATGCTGCGCACCAGGTTGGAGCGCGTCTGCATGTTGATCATCGCCGGCTCGGCGTAGACCTGGTCCTGGAGCAGCGGGATGAATTCCGTGGCCCAAGCCGGGACCCGCGCGTTGGTGTACTTGGCGTCTTCCACGATGCCGACGATCTCGTAGTCCGTGGCGTGGCGGGGGTCGCTGCCCAGGCCCAGGTGCCGGCCGAGCGGGTCCCGGTTGGGGAAGTACTTGCGGGCGAAAGTCTCGTTGATCACCGCGACGTGGTGGGAGGCCGGCGTGTCGCGCTCGTCGATCGCCCGGCCGCGCAGCAGGCGGGTACCGACGGTCTCGAAGTAGTGCGGGCTGACGCGGTCGATCGACGGCGCCCGCTCGTCTTCACGCGCCGGGATGCGGCCGGGGACGCCCTCGATGCAGATGGGGTCGCTCCAGTTGATGCCTTCGAACGGGCTGTACAGCGCCAGGCTGGCGCTCGCCACGCCCGGGATCCGGGTCAGGCGCCGGGCGAGCGCCTGGTAGAGCGTCCGCAGCCGCTCCGGCGTGGCGCCGCCCAGGGCGAGGTCCACGTCGAGCATCAGGCGGTTTTGCGTCTGGAAGCCGAAGCGCTGGTTCTCGAGCCGGCCGAGGCTTTCGGTCAGCAGGCCCGCGCCGACCAGCAGCACCAGCGACAGGGCGGCCTGCACGGCCAGCAGCGACCGCTGCGGCAGGGCGGAGCGGTCCCGCGTCGAGCGCCCGGCGCCGCGCAACGGCTCGGCCGGATGGACGCGCGAGGCCAGCCACGCGGGGGTGGCGCTGAACACCACGCCCGTCACCAACGCGAGGAGGAAGCCGAAAGCCAGCGCCGGCAGCGAGGGGTTGGGGTCGATGGGGACGTAGCCGGCGCCGCGAAAAGCCAGCGCCAGCATGAGGCGCGTGGCGGCGAGCGCGACCGCCAGCCCCGCCGCGCCGCCGAGCAGCGCCAGCAGCACTCCTTCGGTCAGGGTCTGGCGGATGAGCCGGCCGCGCCCGGCCCCCAGCGCGACGCGCACGGCGGTCTGCTGGCGGGCGGCGGTGGCGCGCGCCAGCAGCAGGTTGGCCACGTTGGCGCAGGCGATGAGCAGCAGCAGGCCCGAGACGGCCATCAGCACGCCGAGCCCGGCACCGTACGTGTCCCGCAGGAGCCCGACGCCGCCGGCCGCCGGCTGCAGCTCGACGACCATGCGGGCGATCTCGGTCCGCTCGCGGGCGGTGGGCGCGGCGTGGGCGAAGAGCCACTGCCGGACCTGCGTCGCGACGTGCGCCGCGGCCGCCGCCGGCCGCATGCCAGGGCGCAGGCGGCCGACCACGTAGAGCCAGAATTCCTCGGGATGCCGGCGCAGCGAGGTCTCGCCGTGCAGCTGCAGCTCGGCGGCTGTGGCCAGCCACAGGTCCGGCGGATCGGTGCGCAGCGTGTCGCCGAAGAACCCCGGCGGGGCGACGCCCACCACGGTGACGGGCAGGCCCTCGAGCGCGAAATTACCGCCCACCACCGCCGGATCGCGGGCGTAGCGCTCGGCCCAGCAGCGGTAGCTCATCACCGCCGCCGGCGGCGCTCCGGCCAGGTCGTCGGCGGCGGCGAGCAGGCGCCCGGCGGCCGGGCGCACGCCGAACATGGCGAAGTAGTTGCCGGAGACGAACTCGCCGCGCGCCGGCTCGGGAGCGGCGGCGGCGCCGCTGCGCCGGAAGGAATAGAGGTTCTCCTGGCTCTCGAACGCGGCGAGCGCGGAGAATTCCGGCGTGTGGTCGCGCAGCTGCTCGTAGACCGTGGAGGAGACCAGGGTGAAGTTGTCCTGGATGCCGGTCGTCACGCAGCAGTTGCGGTTGTCGCCCAGGGTGTAGAGCTCGCTCGGCCGGGAGACCGGCAGCGCGCTCTGAAGGACGCGGTTGATGAGGGTGAAGATCGCCGTGTTCGCGCCCAGGCCGAGGGCCAGGGTGCCAATGGCCGCGACGGTGAATCCCGGGCTGCGGCGCAGCTGCCGCAGGGCGAGGCGGAGGTCCTGCCGCAACCGGTCGAGCCAGGTCCAGCCCCAGCTCTCGCGGACCCGCTCCTTGACCAGCACCGGGCTGCCCAGGGAGCGAAGAGCCGCCTGGCGGGCTTCCTCCGGGCTGGCTCCTGCCGCCTCCCGCTCCTCGGCCTCGAGGTCGAGATGGGCGCGCAGCTCGCGCTCGAGGTCCTGTTCCCGGTGTCGCCGCCGGGCGAGCCAACCGCGCCAGCGGCCGAGGGCTTCGCGGACGCTCATGACGCGGTCCCCATGACGCGGGCGATGGCGGCGGCGAGCTGCCGCCACTTCGACTCCTCCGCCACCAGCTGCCGGCGGCCGGCAGCCGTCAGCCGGTAGTACTTGAACTGGCGGTTGCGGTCCTTGGCCGTTTCCCAGCTCGCGGTGATCCATCCCTTGCGTTCGAGGCGGTGGAGCGCCGGGTAGAGCGAGCCGTGCTCGACCTGCAGCACCTCGGCGCTGGTGCGCTGGATGTGCGCCGCCACCTGGTGGCCGTGCGCCGGGCCGAAGACGAGAGTGCGCAGGACGAGCATGTCGAGGGTGCCCTGCAGCAGCTCGACGCGGTCGGGGGAGGAGGAGGAAGAGGAGGCGGGCGCCTTGGCCATGATGGTAGACAGCCTACCACCGATCTGGAGTCGAGGGTAGATCGTCTACCATAAGGTAGTCCAGTACACCAACCCTGGTCGCGGCACGGGGACGGCCCGCGGAGTCGGCGCCTGGTCCCAGGCGCACCGAGGAGGCCCCCGGAGAATGTGATAATCGTCGATTATCGAACGGCCATCCTTCGGGTGTTCTGAGCTCTCCGTCTACCAAGAAAGGCAAGCCCTGATGCGGTCACCCTGATAAGGTGATTGCCGCTTGCTTCTTCTCGCGCCACCAGTCCACGGTCGTTTGCGTCCTCCCACACCGCGAGCCGGGGGCAAGACGTGCGCCACGCATCCATGACTTCCGTAGGTTCGGTCGCGCACCATCAGCTGCGCCGGCCGGGGTGTCACACTTGGCGTGACTCTCTCACTTGAATAGGAAAGGGGCGCTGACGCCCGGTGAAAGGAGGTGAGCGACATGGCGAAGGTCGTGCGCGCCGCATTGGCGGCCCTGTCCATCCGGCGCAAGGACAACGTGTATCACTGGTACTACTACAACCACATCTGAGCGATCCTCCGGTGGGAGGCGGCCGCTTCGTCTCCCACCTCCGCTCGAGGAGCTGATGGCTACGGCGACGGCGGAGTTGGATGTCCTGCGGGAGCTGCGCACGCGCAGCCACGAGGAGGGTGGCGTCTTCTGGATTCGCGACGGCGAGCTGGGCGTTTTCGATCCCGAAGCGGCGCAGCAGCTGAACGCCGCCAACTTCCGTGATCTCACCCTTCCCGACAGGCTGGTCGACATCGTGCGCCGCAGGCGGAGCGCGCCGGTCTCGTGGAAGCAGGTGCGAGCAGCCTGGATCGCGCAGCTGCGGCGTCTCACGGAAGGCGACGGCGTCGCTCGGCTGGCAGCACGGATGCGCAGCTTGCTCGACGAGCGCCTCGATCGTCCCCTGGACCTGGTGTGGGTGGCGCAGGAAGTGTGCACCCGGTCGCTTGCGCCGATCGTGGTGGCCGGGCTTTCGGCGGCCGACATGGCGCGGGTGGTTCGCGACCAGACCTTCAAGCTCGA
>DATKFK010000637.1:0-5239 GCA_035544375.1 Thermoanaerobaculia bacterium | reverse complement strand
GTGCGGCCCTTGCCGGAGCCGCGCCGCCGCAGCCAGCTCGCGCAGGGTGTCTCGCAGGTCCTCGTCGGTCATCATTAGGAATCCGCCTCGTCGCCGCGTGCCAGGAGGGCAGCGAAATCACGGCCCAGATCCTCCTGCAGGCGGTGGCGTGCCTCGAAGAGGTGGCTCTTGACCGTACCGGGCGACAGCCGCAACACGGTGCCAATCTCGCTGTACGTGAGCCCCCGGTCGATCCGGAGGATCAGGCATCTCCGCATCTGGGTTGGGAGCCCGGCGACCGCCTGGTGGAGCCGCTCTGAGCGTTCGTGGTTCAGCGCGTCCTCGTCCGGACCCGGTGCGCTCGACGCCAGGGTTTCGCCGATCTCGGGCAGTCCGGCATCCGGTTTGGCATCCAACGAGACCTCGGTCCCCCTCCGCTTGACGGTGGCTCCCCGCCGCCGCGCCTTCCGCTCGGCATTGGCCGCGATCTGGAAGAGCCAGGTCTCGAACTTCGCCTCGCCACGGAAGGTGGCGATACCGCGATAGATCCCAAGAAAGGTCTCCTGGATCAGATCGAGGCAGTCTTCGGCAGGGCACCCGTTGCGCAAGAAGAAGCCCTTGAGCGGGCTGTAGCAGAGATCGAAGAGGTACCGGTAGTTCTCCTCCTCCGCGACCCCTGCCTGCAGAGCCGCGATGATCTCGGGGAGCGGCGGGACCTTTTCGGCCATTTTTGCAGTCGGTGTCCTGCCAAAGATAGCAGGTATGCACTCGCTGCGGGAAGATCGTTGGCCGCTCGGGCAGGAAGGGGGCGCGCGTGGCACCCAACCCCGCTGCGGCAAAGCGGATCATTACTGTCCGATGCGCGACCCGTGGATACCTCCCGCCGCATTGGCGCCGGACTCAAGCCTGCTCGAGCAAGTAGGGCGGGTGAGCGCGGAACCGCGCCACGATTGCGTGGTGATCGGCCTTCCCGGGTGCGGCAAGAGCAGCCTGCTCGGCGCACTCACGAGGGTCTCGGGCGCGACCGGCGAGGACGGGGCGGAGGTGCGGCTGATCGCCGGCGAGGCGCTCACCGCGCTGGCTGCCGAGGTTGCGCAGTCGATTGGAGAGGGTGATCCCGCCCCGTGCCCCACCTTGGAGCCGGCGAGCTACGACCTGCAGGTGGAGGTGCGGGACCGCCCCGGCGGCGATGCGGTAGCGCGAGAGATCCTCATCCAGGAGTGGCCCGGCGGCGCGATTGCCTGGGTGAACGGGCTCGTGCACGGGCCGCCAGGGCAAAGCCGGGTAAAGCCGCTCCTCGAGACCGTACGTGGTGCCCATTGCCTGGTGCTGTGCGTCGACGCGCTCGCGCCGCGGCGGCGGCTATGGGATGCGGTGCTGCCGTCGTTGATCAGCGATCTCGCGACTGCCAGCGGTGAGCTGCTGCCGCGCCTGGGCCTCGCCGGGCGGGGCGATTTGCCGCCCGTCATGAGCTCACGGCGGCAGCTCCCCTTCGCCGCGGTGCTGCTGCTGCTGACCAAGGTCGATCGGCTCTGCGCGGCGGCGGCCGACGCGATCGAGCGGGCAGGGGTCCGGCAACGGATACCCCTCGACTTGGACCGCTTGGCGCGCAGCCAGGCAGGCCTCGCCCGCTGCCTCGATCCGTCGCGGTTCGCCGCCGACCGCCTGGGCGATGCCTGGCTGGATCAGCTGCGCGGCGCTCTCAGGCCCGGTGCCCGGCTCGCCGTCGGCCTCACCAGCGCGCGCGGCTTCACGGTGGCGGGCGCACAGGGGGGCGGGTGGCTTCCCTTCGGTGTGCGGGAAGCGCTGCGGTTCATCGTCGATGGCGTCGCCCGGCACCCGCTAGAGGCGGTCGCCACGAGCCCTGTAGGAGGTGAGGCATGATCGCCCGCGAGACCGACGACGGCGCCGCCTACGACGGCCTGGCCGAGGTGCCGCCCGAGCTGCACCTGCACCTGCGCGTACCGCCGCCGACGGAGCCGCGGCCGCAGCCCGGCTGGCTGGCGAGGGGCCTCGGCCTGCACCTGTATTCGGAAGCGCTGCTCGGCAAGCGCGCCCGAATCGAGATGAACTTCGCCGCGGTCGTGCTGCTGATCGTGACGCTCTTCGAGCTGCTGGCATGGTCCTTCCTGTTCAACGCCATCTTCAACTCGGACATCTACTACCTCGGGTGGGGGACCGTGCCGGCGGTGCTGGTAGCGATGCTTTTCGCCGCTGCCGTCTTCTGGTTCGAGCGTCAGTTCCTGGTCCATGACGAGGTGCGGAAGCTGCAGGCGATGCGGGCGGCACGGGTGAGGGTGGCGTTCATCGTCGCGGCGGCCCTGGTGACGGCGCAGCCGCTCGAGCTGTTCTTTTTCCGCCGGCCGGTCGAGAGACGCGTCCACGAGGAAGGCATCCGCGAGGAGGCGGTGCGGCGGTTGAACGCGCGCGCGGCTGACCAGGAGAGGACGGCCGATCACTTCGCCGCACTGGCGGCGAGGCGGCAGGAAGCCGTGAAGGTGGCGCAGTCCGGGATGGACGAGGAGGCGCGGAGGCGGTCCGATCTCGAGCGCGAGTTGCGCGAGGAGGAGGGGAGCCTCGCCGGCTCGCGTGCCCAGGCGAGCGCCGCAGAGCAGGAGCTGTCCGAGGCACGGCGCCGCGAGGCCGACGATCCGGACGCCGTGCGTGCCGCCCAGGCGTCCTACCGCCGAGCCGTGGCGGCCGCCGCCGCCGCGGCGGCCCAGGTCGAACGGACCCGGTTCGCGATCACCCAGAGCCGAAACGCGAGCAGCGACCTGGAGCGGCGCTGGGGCGACGCCCAGAAGCAGGCCGATACTGTCGAAGCGAACAAGCAAACGCAGGAGGAGCAGGCAGACGAGCGACTACGTGATTGGTTCCACCACCTGCAGGATGCAGAACCGGGGCCGATCACCGAGAGCGCAGCCCGCGCTCCCGTCGGCAAGGGGAAGCCATGGCACTACGGCGAACCGGACTATGACTTCTTCGCACAGGTGCAGGTGGTCTGGGACCTCGTGCGCGGCCTGCCGCCGCGGTGGTCGAACGGGGCCGATGCCACGCGCCGGATGCTCGAGGACAAGTACGGGTTTCGCTCCGACAGCGATCGACGGGGGCTGCAGTGGCACCTCCTCCTGGCTGTCGTCGCCTGCCATCTGATCGCGCTCTACATCCCCCTCCTGGTCTTGACGATCAAGCTCTTCCTGATGCCGCAGGAGCTGCGGAGCTACTACTCCAGCCTCGCCCAGGCTAGGGCGGGGGAGCCGGATGCGCTCCTCGCCTGGTCGGTCGAGCAGGGCGAGGATGCCGATAGCAGCGACGGTGGACGCGGCTGAACGCACGCCCGGGGAGGGACGCGACATGATCGATTGCAATCTCCAGCTGAGCGAGGTCGACCGCGGCCGGCAGATCCACGTGATGGTGGACGCCCTGCCGCACGGCGGCGAGGCGCGGCGCCTGCTGCCGCCGTCGGTGCGCCGCCAGCTCGCGGCCCTCAGCGAGAGAGGTCAGCGCCTGGCGGAGGACGGCTCTGGTGAGAGCGAGGCGGTGCGGTTCGGGCGGGAGCTGTTCGATCTGATATTCGACGGCGAAGGGCGCCAGGTCTATGAGCGTGCGCGGGTGCAGGAAGGGCCGCTGCGCTTAGTGGTCAAGCTGGGGGAGAGCCCGGAGCTGCACCGGGTCGCGTGGGAGCTGCTGCACGACGGCAGCCGCTTCCTGGCCAGCGATCCGCGCTCGGCGGTGGTGCGCTACCTGGAACAGGCGCGGCCGGTCGCCAGGCTGGAGGTCGAGCCGCCGCTGCGCGTGCTGGTGACGATGGCGAATCCGGGCGATCGGGAACCCCTCGACCTGCGGGCCGAGGAGATGGCGATCCGGCTGGCCCATGCCGAGGCTGGGGAGAGGGTCGAGCTGCAGGTCGAGCGCTCGGTGTGCCTGGAGACCCTCGAATCGCTGTGGCGGCAGGCGAGCCGCAACGGCGCGCCCTTTCATGTGTGGCATCACTGCGGCCACGGCGCGGCTACCCCCGGTGAGGGGAGGTTCGAGCTGAGCCTCGAGAAGGACGGCCACAGCGAGCCGGCGACGGTGGCCCAGATCTCCGGCATCGCCGGCTACTGCCCGGAGCTGCGCCTCGCGATCTTCAGCGTCTGCCTGGGTGCCTCTCTGCTGGGGCCGGCTCCCGCACTGGCGCGGCTCGACGTGCCGGCGCTCATTGGCTTCCCGCGCCAGGTTGAAGACGCCGTCGCAATCAAGTTCGCCGCCGCCCTGCACCAGCTCCTCGCCACCCTGCCCCTCGAGCTGGCTGTGAGCCTGGCGCGGCGCTACCTCAAGATCGTGGCGCCGGAACCGCTGGAATGGAGCCAGCCGCTGCTGTTCTCGCGCCGGCGAGACAGTGGGCCGCTGCTGGCGTCGAAGTCTCAGATGGCGCCGCGGGAGGACGGGGCGCGGCAGCAGGCGCCGGACCTCGACATCTCGATCAAGGGCGGCAGGATCGGAAAGATCGGGACGCTGGGCGGGCGGGGCGGCGGGCCGATGCCCAGGGTCAGGATCCGTCAGGAAGACGTGGAGGTCGCCGAGATCGGGCTGGTCGGTTTCGAGTCCACCGGCCTGCTCTCGGCCAACGAGCGGCGCGCCGGCGAGGAGCGTCTCCTGCGTTTGACCCGGAGCCTAGACGCCTACCTGGCCGCGATGCACTGAGAGTGGGAGACCGATCGTGGAGCGAGAACCCGAGACCATTCTGCGTGCCGCACCGGCGATGGGTGGCGATGCGGCTTCCGGCGGGGATATGGCCGAGGCCCGTGAGGACGTGCCGAAGGGGAAGGGGGGCGCGGCGGGCGCGGGCGCTGGCCCGGAAGGCGAGGGCGGCTGGTCGGAGGGCGCGGACGTCGAAGCTGAGGACGAGAGCACCGGGGACGAGAGCGGTTCGGATGCGCGGCGCCCGGCGAAGAAGAAGCTGGAGATTCGAAATTCGAGCTTTCCGGTGGGAGTCGGTGTCGTCGGCTGGGTCGAGAACTACTATGCAGCGGAGATCCTCCGGCCGTCGTTTGCGCCGATCACCGAGCAGGAGCTCGAGCGGGAGCTGCGGTTCTTCACACCTCCTGCCGGCTGGAGCCGGCAGATCGCGGCACTTGCCGAGAACCAAGGCCAGATCGCCGTCGTGCATGGGGCCGAGCACGCCGGCAAGCTCACCTGCGCTCTTAAGGTCGCGATGGAGATGCTGGAGCTGGATACGGCCCTGAAGGTCGTGCTGTGCAGGATGAGGTCGGAAGAG
>DATKFK010000636.1:0-17119 GCA_035544375.1 Thermoanaerobaculia bacterium | reverse complement strand
CGGCGCGGGGCCGTCTGCGGCGTTGCCGCTCCTCGACGATGTCGGGGCATCGCCTGCGTCGCGGCGCCTGGCATCCGACCCCGCGGCGCTCGCAACGCGACGCACGGCCTTTTTCAGCAGCCTGTTAGAGCGTTCTTGGGTAGGCTCAGTCCATCAACGGGCGGTCGCGGGTCTCGATCACCCAGGGCAGGAACAGCAATCCGGCGACCGGCACGAAGCCGACGTAGAACAGCGCCGCAAGGGCGGCGGTGAGCGAGTTGGCGCCCCGCGCGGCGATGCTGCCGACCAGCGCCGTTCCCATGGCGGCGATGACCCGCCCGACGTTGTAGCAGAAGCCGGCGCCGGAGCCGCGCAGCCGCGTCGGGAAGAGCTCCGGCAGGTAGTAGGTGAAGCTGCCGAAGACGCCGAAGATGGTGAGCCCGATCAGGAAGTACATGGCCAGCCGGGTTTCGGGAGCCAGGTCGAGACCGAAGGTGGCCAGCACCGCGGCGGCGGCGCCCGCGAAGTAGATGGCGAACATCTGGCGCCGCCCGAGCAGCTTGGCGGTGGGGACCGTGAGCAGGGTGCCGAGCAGCCCGCCGACGTTGAAGTAGTTGGTGGCGACCGCCTTCCAATGCTCGACCAGGGCGAGGGTGGCGGCCCGGTCGAGCGCCCGCGCCTTGGCGGTCGCCTGTGCCAGGCCGGACGCGACCACCGGAATGAAGGCGTTGCAGCTCCACCAGGTGACCAGGACGACCACCGCCATCAGGAAACCCGAGAGGGTCAGGGCGCGGTGCCGCTCATCGAAGAGCTCCGCCAGCCGCGGACGCGGCGCCACAGTCCCATCGGCAGTCCCATCGGCGCTCGCCACGCGGCGCCACCGCTCCGGCTCGCGGATGAAGCGGCGCACGACCAGCGCGACCGCCGCCGGGATCAGCCCGGCGAGGAACACGAACCGCCAGGAGATCTCCGGGGCCGACTTGAGCAGCGAGCCGGCGATCTGGAAGTTCACGAAGCTGGCCAGGAACAGCCCGAGCGGCGCCGCCGTGTAGAGCAGCGCGCCGGCCTCGACCCGCCGTTTGTCGGGGACCACCTCGGCGACCATCGCCGCGCCGGCGGCCCACTCGCCGCCGATCCCCAGGCTGGCGACCACCCGGCACAGCGCCAGCACCAGCAGGTTGGGCGCCAGCGCGCAGGCGGCGGTGCCCACGGCATACAGGAGCATGGTGAGCATCAGCGTGCGGGTGCGGCCGAGGCGGTCCGCCACCTGGCCGAACAGGATGCCGCCGGCCGCCCAGCCGAGCAGCAGCAGCGAGGTGAGGATGCCGGTCCACAGCAGCGTCGCCGACTTGGCGGCCGGCGAGCCGATGGCCAGGCCGAGCAGCGTCGGCACGCAGTTGGGAGCGACGAAATTGAACAGGATGGCGTCGAAGGCGTCGAAGCCCCAGCCCAGCCAGGCGGCCAGCAGCACCGTCCACTGGTAGCCGTTCATGTCGAGGACGGTGCGGCCGGCGGCCGGCGTCGGCCCGCGGCTCGGCTCGGTCTTCGCGCTCATGAGGTCTTGGCGCGGAATATACCAGCCCGCTCCCCGAGCCGCCAGCGGTTCGCCGCGGCCGCCCTCTCAGGTGAGGTAGTCGAGCTCGGCAAGCGTCTCGCGGCTGGCCGCCGTCAGCGCTCGCCATAGTGCCGGATCGCCGATCTTGTTCGTGTTGCCGCGGTTCATCATGGCCGCCACTTGCCGCAGCCAGTCCGGCGGCCGCGAGACGTCGAGAAAGCGCGCCAGGCGGCGCGTCTCGGCGCCCGGGTCCTCGATCAAAGCCTCGTAGCGGACCTCGAGGTACGACCCCGGCCGGAGGCGCGGCGCATCGTCGAGCGCGCGCCGCAGGCGGACGGCCCAGAGCCCGAGGTAGTCCTCGAGCGACGGGCTGCGGCCCAACCTGTCGCTCACGGCATGACCGCGATCGAGAGCCAGGGGACCCCAGCTGGCGCTCTGCAGCGACACCATGCGCTGAAAGCCCGTATGCCGGGACATCGAGAGGGCCACGTCACGGCCATCGCGGATGATGTGCAGGAACTTCGCGTCCGGCCACAGCTGCTGGAGCAGCGGCATGTGCAGGCAGTAGCAAGGGGTCTTGTCGCCCAGGACCGAGCGGCCTCTGGCCGCGCCGAGCACGCTGTAGAGCGCATCGTTCCATTCGACGACGGTCGCGGTTTCGCGGGCCAGCGCCGCACCGGCGGCGGCGAAGAGCTCCGCCCTGGTGCGTCCGATGTCGGCAGCCATGACGTCGGCTTTCAACTCGCCATTGGGAAATGAAAAGCGCTCGACGAGGCCGGCATGGACCGTCGGCGCGTGCGGCTGCGAACCGCAAACCTCGTGCTGATAGGGGATCCAATGGCTTTCCGAGGCAGGGACGTAGACTTCGGGGTGCAACCGCAGAACGTCGCGCAGCAGCGTGGTGCCGCAGCGGCCCGTGCCGACGACGAAGAATTGAATCTTCCCAGGCGGTCGTTGCCGCCGGCGCCAGAATCGTTTCAGCAGCTTCATTCCTCGACTTTCGCAGAAGTTCTTTTATGTGTTTTCAGTATACTCGCCGGTCTTCTGATCATCCTGATGCATTGGAGGATACCACTGGCGACAACGAGGCTGGCCGGCCGCCGGGCAAGCATTCGCGCCTCTGGTACTATTCAGCCCGTCGAAGAGCGATGGCGAACTCCCCCGATCATCCGCCGAACGAAGTCGGCTGCGTGGTCATTGCCGGAATGCACCACTCCGGCACCTCCACCCTGGCCGCGTTGCTGCGCACCGCGGGCGTGAGCCTCGGCGAGGCAAGCCCGCCCGCCGACGGGTATGGGGGCGCCGGCGATGGCGCGGACCGCGAATTCCTCGAGCTGCAACGGGAAATGCTTCTCGCCTGCACGGTCGCCGAGAGCGGCTGGCGCGACTGGGGCTGGACCGAAAGCCAGCGCCTGGACTTTTCGCGCCTCCCAAGCTTCCGGCCGCGGGCGGAGGCTCTGGTCCGCAGCCGCCGGGCGGCGGGCCGGCCATGGGGTTGGACGGACCCGCGGACGACCATCCTGCTGGCCTTCTGGGACGAGATCCTGCTCGACGCCCGCTACCTCTTCACCTACCGTTCGCCCTGGGAGGTGGCCGCCGCCGTCGCCGCGCTGCATCGCCCGCCGTTCGTGGATGCCCCCGGCTTCGTGCCGCGGATCTGGTGCTTCTACAACCGCCAGCTGCTCGAATTCTATCGCCGGCATCGAGACCGTTGCCTGCTCCTCGAAGCCGGCGCCGTGCTCTCGCGGCCTGACGAGGTGCTCGCCCTGGCCAGGTCGAAGCTCGGTCTTGGCTTGGGGCAGCGGCAAGGCGGCGCGGCCGGCGGCCGGCGCGGCGCCGCCGGTCCGGGGAGCCCTGGCGACGGCAGCGCCGCCAGCGCCAGTGTCCATCACCTCTCGGCCAGGCTCTATCCACGAGAGGCGCAGCTGTGGTCGGAGCTCGAGCAGGCGGCCGACCTCGCGGCGGGGCGCGAGACGCGCCAGGCGCCCCAGGCGATGACCGCGCCGGCCGCGGTCGCCGCGCCGTCGCCGGCAGACCACCCCACCTTCACCGTCGTCATCCCATGCTTCAACCAGGGTGAGTTCGTGCTCGCCGCCGTCGCCAGCGTCGAGGCCTCCGAGGGTGTTTCGCGCGAGCTGATCATCGTCAACGACGGCTCCACCGACCTGTTCACCATCGACGTCCTGGAACGCCTTCGCGGCGCAGGCTACCGGATCATCGAGCAGCCCAACCGCGGCCTTTCCGCGGCGAGGAACACCGGCGTCGACGCGGCGCGCGGGCGCTACATCCTGCCGCTCGACGCCGACAACCGGATCCGCTCCTCGTACCTGCGCCGCGCGGCCGAGATCCTCGACGCGGCTCCGGACGTGGGGGTCGTCTACGGCGATGCCGCCCTGTCGGGCGAGCGCAGCGGCTTGTGGCGGATGCCAGAGTTCAACCTCGACGAGATGGCCACCGGCAACCGCATCGACGCTTGCGGCGCCTTCCGGCGCGAGCTTTGGCAGCAGTGCGGCGGCTACGACGAAGACGTCGAGCTGGGCTGGGAGGACTGGGACTTCTGGTTGTCGGCCGCCGAGAAGGACTGGCGTTTCGTTCACGTCAACGAGGTGATGTTCGACTATCGCTTGCAGAGCGAGTCGATATCGGCCAGCGGCGCCAGGCAGGAATATCGGCGGCTGATGTTGGAGTTCGTCATCGCCAAGCATCCTGCCATCTTTCAGCCGCGGCTCCCCAAGATGTTCGCCGACAAGGACGCCCATTGGCTGCAGGCGGAAGCTCGCGCCGCGCTCCTCGAGCGCGGCAGGGACGAGCTGCAAGCCAGCCTGGAAGCGGCCGGGCGCGACCTGCATGGCGCGCGGCAGGAGCGGGACGCCGCCCGCGCGGAGACCGAGACCCTGCGTGCGGAGGCGCAGGCGGCACGGAGCGCGCTCGACGCGGCGCGCAGCGAGCTGCGCAGCTTCCGGCAACACGTCGAATTCATGACCGGCACCCGCGCATGGCGCCTCCGCTCCGGCCTGCTGCGCTTGCGGCGGGCCCTGGGGCCGCGCCGCGCCTGAGCTGCGCGCTTGGCGATGAGCGCAGGGTTGCTCACCCTCACCACCGACCTGGCCAGGCATCCGTTGCTGTGCCGCCCCGGCACCAGCGACGGCAACGTATTCCACCAGATCTTCGTGGAGCGAGAGTACGCGTGCCTGGATGACCTGCGAGACGTGAGCTTCATCCTCGATTGCGGCGCCAACGTCGGCTACTCGGCAGCCTACCTGCTGTCCCGGTTTCCTTCGGCTCGTCTCCTGTCCGTCGAACCCGATCCGGGGAACTTCGAGGTCTTGCGCGCCAACCTTGCCCCCTACGGCGACGCGGCACGGCTGCTCCGGTCTGCGGTCTGGTCCCGCCCGACGGGCCTGGTGCTCTCGCGAGATCCCTACCGGGACGGCATGGAATGGACGCGGCAGGTCAGGGAGTGCGATCCGGGCGAGCACCCCGACCTGCTCGCCGTGGACATAGGCAGCCTGCTGCGGCTGTATCCCGGCGAGCGGATTTCCATTCTTAAAATGGATATCGAGGGCGCGGAAGGGATCGTATTCGGGTCGAACTACGAAAGCTGGATCGATCTCGTGGACAACATCGTCATCGAGCTGCACGACGATTCGGTATTCGGCGACTGCACGGCCGCCTTCGCGGCGGCGATCTCGGGACGCGGATTTTCCGTGGCTCGCCATGGCGAGCTCACCGTCTGCAGGCGCCGGTGACCGGCGGCGCTGCCGGCCTTGACAGCCCAGCAGGCGCGATGATGCTTCGCTTGTTATCTGCGCTTGCGATTTGCGAGCGGCCTGTCTCCCGCCGGCGCATCCTGACGTAACGAATTCGAGCGCCGCCGAGCCCAACCCAGGTGCGGAGCAGCCTCCCGGCACGTCCACGGGTGGCCGGTTGCCGCCGGGCTCCGCCCTCGGGTCATATTCCCGGGGCGCATTCCCGCGGCGCATTGACGTGCCGGATTGTCCGGCATACAATGTAAAGGTTGACCTCAATCAAATTGGAGGAGCTTTCAATGAAAAACAAGCGTGCGATCGGCATCCTTGCGGTGTTCGCCGTCTTCGTCCTCGCCGGTTCGCCGGCCTTCGCGCAGGCGACGCGGACCTGGGTTTCGGGCGTGGGCGACGACGCCAACCCTTGTAGCCGCACGGCCCCCTGCAAAACCTTCGCGGGCTCCATTTCGAAGACCGCCCCCGCCGGCGAGATCAACGTCCTCGATCCCGGCGGCTTCGGCGCCGTGACCATCACCAAGGCGATCACCATCTCGTCTCAGTCGGACGAAGGCGGTGTCCTCGTCTCCGGGACGAACGGCATCGTCATCGCCGTCCCCAACGCCACCGACACCGTGATCCTCCGCGGCCTGGACATCGAAGGGCTCGGCACCGGCATCAGCGGCATCCTCGTGAATACGGGCGGCGACGTCTGGGTCGAACGGACCTCCATCAACAACTTCACCGACTCCGGCATCAAATTCACGCCGACGGTCGCCGGCAGCGCGCTCCACGTTTCCGATTGCTATATCCGCAACAACGGCAACTTTGGAGCCAGCTCCGGCCAGGGCATCCTCGTCAGCCCGACGGGTGCGGCCACGGCCACCTTGGAGCGGGTGCGCTTGGAGCACAACGTATCCGGCCTGAAGGCGACCGGCGGCACGACGTCGGTGTTCGAGAGCACTGCCTCCAACAACGCTTTCGGCGGCTTCGCGGCCAATTCGGGCGCCGCCATCTTGACCGTCGAACGGAGCCGCTCGAACCAGAACGCCACCGGCGTGGTTTGCAACCCGGGGACCACCGTTCGCCTGGGCAATAACAGCATCACCGACAACGGCACGGCAGTCAGCACGGGCGGCACCTGCCAGACGTTCAAGAACAACGACATCGACGCGCCTGGCATCCTCGGGCTGACCGTCGTCGTCCAGCAGTAGTTCGGCGCCCCGCATCTCTCGCCCTCCCGGCCGCCCGCATGGCGCCGGGAGGGATTTTCGTCTCCTCGGCCCGAGGTCACGTGGGCTTGGCTCGTGCACCGTGGCCGCGCGCAGCCAGCCTCGCCGATGGTATGCTTCTGCCAATGCTCCGCAGCATTACCAGCTTTTCGCTCTGCGCCCTGCTGGTGTGGGGCAGCGTGCCGTCTGCCGCCGGGGCCAGCGCCCAGGGCGCCGGCTGCCGGATGGCATGCTGCCTGCGCGGCACCTCCTCCCCGACGGCCATGACAGCCATGAAGCCAATGCAAGCCATGGCAGAAGCGGGGGGCGGGGCTGCCGCACCGGGGGCGGCGACACCCCTCTGCTGCAGCTGCGGCAGCGGCCAGGTCCCGCGGCATGCCGGCCTCCTCGGCGGCAACCCCTCGGTGCTGCCAGATCCGCCGCGGCTGCCCACGCCGCTCGGCGTGTCGCTCCTCGATCGGCACCCCGGGCCGGCTCGCGAGCTGCCGTGCCTCGACCTTCCAGTACGCCCTCCCCGCGCCTGACCCTTCGCCGGCGTAGTTGATGCCCCGCGGCGGGCGGCCGCTCCGGACCGATACGGAGCGGGCACTGCCGTCCATGTGGCAACTGACTGCCAAGGAGGTGAAAGCGTGCAAAGTCATGGGAAGCGGCAGGGGAGCGCGGTGGTCTGTCTGTTGGTCCTGCTGGCCGCGGCGGCGCGGCCGGCGGCGGCCCAGGGCACGGGGGAGACGCCGGTCGGGCCGGGTGCGCTGGCCGGCGGCGGCTCGGGCCTGCTCACCTTCGGCGAGGACCCCAACCGGCAGCTGGTGATCAACGGTTTCGGCGTCCTCGGCTACGACTACGACTTCAACACCGGCAAGAATTCCTTCGCCGACAGCGCGCTGGCGTTGTCTTTTTATAAAGGTCTGTCAGACAACGTCACGGTGTTCGCCCAGCTCACCACGTCGCGCAACGCGCCGTCGCCGTTCCTGGCCGACGTCGGGACGACCAACGACGTCGCGACCGACATCGACAACCTGCAGTTGCGCTGGCAGCCGTCGCTTGCCTCCGGCTTCGACCTCACGGCCGGCAAGTTCGACTCGCCGATGGCCATCGAGCGCGACGATGCGCCGCTCAACTTCCAGGCGACCTCGTCGTTCACCTTCGATTACGCCCGGCCGGTCAAGTTCACCGGCCTGGCCGCGCACGAGGCGCTGTCGCCGCACCTCGAGCTGTGGGCCATCGTCGCCAACGGCTGGGACGACGACGTCGACAACAACAAGGGCAAGACCGGCGGTCTCTACGCGCTGTGGAGCCCGTCGCTCGCCGCGCACCTCGGCCTCGGCGTCCTCTACGGGCCCGAGAAAGACCACCAGGAAAACGACGACCGCTCGGCGGTGATCGGCACCCTGCTGCTGCAGCCCACCGAGAGCTGGGTGGTGGGCGCCGAGTCGGTCTACGGCCAGGAGCCGCACTCCGCGGTCGCCGGCGGCACCGCCAGGTGGTACGGCGAGATGCTGTTCACCCACCTGCGCTTCGACCGCCACTGGGCGGCGACCCTGCGGATGGATTATTTCGACGACGTGGGCGGCGGCCGCACCGGCACGCCGCAGGTGCTGCGCGAGATCACCCTGTCGCCGCAGTACCTCGTCGGCGGCGGCTTCTACGGCATCTTCCGCTACCTGGACCGCACCTCGCTGCGGCTGCCGGAGCTGGTGCTGCGCCTGGACCTGCGCCGCGACCGCTCGAGCGCGCCGGTCTTCGCCAGCCGCCAGGATGGGGTCGGCAGGCGCGACAACACCCAGGCAACCTTGCAGACGGTGTTCCTTTTCTAGAGAGAAGGTCTCATGGGCAAGCTTCCTGGCAGTCCGTTTGAAGTCAAGCTGGCGGCAACCCTCTTCCTCTTGTTGCTGGGGGTCGCCGACCTGTTCGGCGCCTGGGAGGTGAAGAACTTCGCGGCCTTCACGCCGGCGGCCACCGCGGCGACGGTGGCGCCGGAAACGCCGCACGCGATGGCGATGTGCGCCGGCTGCGGCACCATGGCGATGGAGCACCCGGTGGATCTCGCCAACCTCGACCGCCCCAAGCACGTGATCAACCGCGAGCTGCTGGTGCAGGACACGCACGTCCACGTGCCGGTCTATGCGATCACCGCCGCGCTGCTGTCGCTGCTGATCTTCGGCCTGCGGCTGGGCTCGCGGGCACGCTCCACCCTGGTGCTCGCCGCCTTCGCGGCGCCCTTCCTCGACCTGGCCGGCCTGTGGGGCGCCCACCTGCTGCCGCGAGCCGGCGAGCTGTTCGGCGGGCTCACCGTGGCCGGCGGCTTCTCGATGGGCCTGGTCTATCTCTGCGTGCTTGCCCTCACGCTGACGCAGTGCTGGTTCCGCCACCCACAAGGAGATCCAGATGCACAGACTCGATAAGCTCGCCCCGGTTCTTGCCGTCCTGGCGGCGGCTGCCGCCGGCGCGGGCGCCGGCAACCCGGCGTACGCTCACGTGACCCCCAACGTCCAGCTGGTCAAGCGGGGGGAGTTCGTCAGGCAAGGCCTTCCCGCCGCGTCGCAGTTCTTCGAGCAGAAGCTCGCCTTCGGCGCCGCCGACGCTGCCGCGATCAAGAGCCGCACCGGCTGGACGCCATCCGAGGAAGACGTCAAGGTCTATATCGGCCGCGACGACCAGAAGCGCCTGGTCGGCTCGGCGGTCTTCCTGTGGGTGCCGTCCGAGCACGGACCGGTCGGCGTCGCCGTGGCGTTCGACGCCGCCGGCAAGATCCTGAAGGCGGCGGTGACCGACGTCGGCAGCGAGCCGCTCGCCTGGGTGCGACCGCTGCTCGAGAGTGACGGCCTGGCGGCCTTCACCGGGCTCGCGCCTGGCGCCGGACCTGACCCGGCCAAGGTGGCTCCCGCGGTCGCCGGCAAGATGTGCCGGTACTACGCCGAGGTGATCGCCCAGGGAGTCGAGCGCGCGCAGGCGGTCGAGCGGGTGTCGCTTGCCGCCGCCGCCAAATGACCGGTCGGCGGCAACGGGCCCTCGCCGCGGCGGCGCTCGTGCTGCTGGTCGCGCCGCTGGCCCTCGCCGCACGCTGGCGCTGGGCGGCGGCGGCCGACGGCCGGCAGCTGCGGCCGCGGCCGGACGCGCTCGAATACGCCGCGGCGGCGCAGGCGATCGCCGCCGAAGGCCGCTACTACCTGCAGGTCGGCCCCTACCGCGTGCGGCCGCGCTACCCGCCGGGCTGGCCGCTGGTGCTGGCCGGCGCGGTGCGGCTCGGAGTGCCCGGCGACCGCCTGTGGAGGGTCACCGGCATCTTTGGCGCCGGCCTGTC
The DNA here is from genome assembly GCA_035544375.1 of Thermoanaerobaculia bacterium. Classification (GTDB taxonomy): domain Bacteria; phylum Acidobacteriota; class Thermoanaerobaculia; order Multivoradales; family UBA5704; genus JASLEW01. The sequence goes on along the minus strand of DATKFK010000636.1, from coordinate 7,309 downwards.
CTGCCTGCTGGCCCTGACAGCCGCGAGCGCGGTGTGGCGGCTTGGCGGGCAAGCCGGCGGGCGGGCCGCCGCCGGCGCCCTTGCCGCCGGGCTGGTGGCCGGCGCCGGTTGGGCGCTCGCGCCGGCCGCGGTGGCGGCCGGCCGGGTGGCTCTCGCCGACGAGCCTGCGGCGTTGGTCGCCGCTCTGTTCGTGCTGGGGACGGCGCTCGCCGCCAGGGCCCGCGCCGGCTCATCAGAATACCGCTCAGAATACCGCCCTCCCGACGAAGGCAGGCCGAAACCATCTGGGCCGGCAGCCGACGCCGCGGCGCCAGGCAAGCTCGTTTCGACCGCGGCAAGCACCGGCCGGCCGCCATACAGCCGGCCGGCATCCGGCTGGCGGGTGCCGGCGGCGCTCGGCGGCGCGAGCTTCGGCCTGCTGGCCGCCATGCGGCCGGCGAGCGCGCTGCTGTTCGCGCCCGCGGCGGTGGTCTTCGCGGCCTACGCCTGGCGGTCCCATGGCGCCCGCGAGCTGCTGCGCCGAGCGGTGCGATGGGGGGCCTGGGCCGCGGTGGTGCCGCTCGTCGTCGCCGGGCTGCTCTGGCGGTCCCAGCTACCGCCGTGGCAATGGAGCGGCTACGGGTTCTGGGTGCCGCGCTGGTACGCGGACGCCGGCACCACCTTCAATCTCCGCTACGCGCTGCACGGCAACGCCGACTTTCCCCGCGGCAGCGGCGGCCGGCCGATCTCCCATCTCCGCTTCTACGCCCAGGTCCTCCTCGGCTGGCCGGGCCTCGCGCCCGACTCCTACCTCGGGCTGGGCTGGCCGGCGCTCGGCTGGGCCGCCGGCCTGCTGCTGGCGTGGCGGCGGCGCCGGCATCCGGCGGTCGCCGCCGGCACCCTCGCGGCCGGCGCGGTGGTCGCGGCCCACCTGGCCTTCTACTCCTTGTACTTCTTTCCCGCCGCGCGCTTCCAGCTGGCGCCGCTGGCGCTGCCGCTGGTTGGCGCCGCCGTGGCCTGCGGCCTGGGCATCGCCGGTCCGCGGGCAGCGCCGGCGGCAGCACGGGCTTCCCGGGCGGCAGGCAGCCCCGCCGACCAACCGCTGCGGCCCGCCGCCGCGGCCTCGCTCGCCGCGGGCCTGGCGGGGGCGGCCGGGCTGGCCGCGGCCGTCGCCGCCGGCTTCCTGGCCTTCACCGCCGTGCCTTCCGGAAGCTTCCCGGACAGCGACGCGCGCGCGGCCTTCGCGGCATGGCGGCAGCTGCCGGAGACGGCCCGCGCCGCCTCGACGCTGCCCTTCGACCCGGTCGAGGCGCAGGCCCTGGGGCTGCTGCCGCCGGCCGTATCGCAGCAGATCGGCGCCTGGGGGGCGCTGCCGGCGACCGTGCACGTCAGGCGCCTGCGGGGCCTCGGGATCATCCCCGACCAGCCCGCCGCTCGGCCCGCTGCCGGCTCCCTCCGCGACCAGCCCCGCGGCCTGGCCCCAGGAAGGCCCTGATGAAGCACCTGAACCACGGGAGCTTGACCCGGACCCCCGCTACCCTGAGAATAGGAGCGTGGCGTCTCATGCACGCCGCCGGAGGTCGTCATGTTCGAAGGACTCTTCCAACCCATGCACCTGCTCCTGCTCCTGGGCATCGCTCTGCTCATCTTCGGCCCCAAGCGCCTCCCGGAGCTCGGCAAGGGCCTGGGTACGTCGATCCGCGATTTCAAGGACGCGATGAGCGGCTCGAAGTCGGACGACAGGGCCAACTCGCAGCTCGAGGCGCCAAAGGCTTCGGTCGCCGCCACCCCGGCCGCGCAAGCCGCGGCCCCGGCAACCCCCCAAAGCGCTCCGCCGCAGCCCCCCGGCAGCAGCCAGGCCTGATCGTGCCTGGCGCCTGAAACTACCTGCCGGACTCGCAGTCCTGGCCACAACCTTGCCGCCGCACGCCCTCCCGGACCACGACAGCCGCCGCCGCTCCGGGGGGTCCCGCATTGCCCGCAGCTGAGCTCGAGGCCGCACCGGCCGAACCCGCCCGCAAGCAGAGCTTCGTGCGCCGCTTCTTCTCGGCGCTCGGCCCGGGCGTGATCACCGGGGCCGCGGACGACGATCCGTCGGGCATCGCCACCTACTCGGTGGCCGGTGCCCAGCTCGGCACCGCCATGCTGTGGACGGCGCTGCTCACCTGGCCGCTGATGGCCGCCGTCCAGATGACGTGCGCCCGGATCGGCATGGTGACGGGCGAAGGCTTGGCGGGAGCGCTGCGCAAGCGCTTTCCCAGGCCGCTCCTGATCGCGGCAGCCGTGGCCCTCCTCGGCGCCAACATCATCAACATCGCCGCCGACCTGGCGGGCATGGCCGACGCGGCCGAGATGCTGACCGGCCTCAACTCGCATGTCATGGTGCCGGTCTTCGGCATCGCCATCACGGTGGCAGCCGTACGCCTGCGCTACGTCCAGATCGCCTCGGTCCTCAAGTGGCTGGCACTGGTGCTCGCGGCCTACGTCGTCACCGCCTTCCTGGTGCACCCGCACTGGAGCCAGGTGCTGCGCGACGCCGTCGTTCCGAGCCTGCCGGCGGACCGCAGCGGCTGGGCGACCCTGGTGGCGATCCTCGGCACGACGATCAGCCCCTACCTGTTCTTCTGGCAAGCCTCCCAGGAGGTCGAGGAGGAAAAGGCCAAGGGCCGCCGGATGAAGGTGCGGCGCGAAGGGGCCACCGAGGACGAGATCGTCGACCGCAAGATGGACGTCGGGGTCGGCACCTTCTTCTCGAACGCGGCCATGTTCTTCATCATCCTGACCACCGCCCTCACCCTGCACGCCCACGGCCTGACCAAGATCGAGACCTCGCGCCAGGCCGCCGCGGCGCTCGGTCCGCTCGCCGGGCCGCTGGCCGCGACGCTCTACACGATCGGCATCCTGGGGGTCGGCTTCCTTGCCATCCCCACCCTTGCCGGCTCGGCCGCCTACGCCTTCGCCGAGACCTTCGACTGGCGCCAGGGCCTGGACCAGAAGGTCCGGGGCGCGGGACGCTTCTACCTGGTGCTGGTGCTGGCGACGGTCGCCGGCATCGTCCTCGACTTCGCGCGGATCAACCCCATCCAGGCACTGTTCTGGTCCGCCGTGGTCAACGGCGTGCTCGCTCCTTTCCTGATGGTGGGCATCCTGATCGTCGCCTCGGACCGCAAGCTGATGAACGGCCAGCCCAGCTCGCGGCTGGGACGCGCCGCGGTCGCCCTCGCGACCCTGCTGATGTTTTTGGCGGCCGCCGGCATGTTCATCTTCTAACCAAGCGAAACCCGGAACCTCGGACCTCTTTCTGCGTATAGAGGTTCAGCTTGCGCTACCGGCGCCGCGGCCCGGCTGGGACCCGGCAAGGTCGGAGTGTGTGCGAGCCCTTAATTCAACCAGAGGAGGAATACGATGCGGCAGGTGTTTCGAGCAAAATGGATGTTCGCGGTGGTGGTTCTCTGCGCGGCGCTGGGCGCCGGCGCGCTGCTGGCCCAGGACAAGATGGCGGCGCCAGCCGCCGGCGGCGGCGTGACCTTCCAGAACGACTCGTCCCACGCCATCGAGGTCTACACCCGTTTCGGCGCCGAGGCGGCCTGTGATCATCAGCCCAACCAGGTCGAGATCCAGGTCGCGGCTGGCGCGAGCGGCACGGTCGACTCGGGCAGCTCCAAGGTCTGCTTCTGCCTGGACGTGCCCGCCCGCAACAACTGCCCCAGCGGCTGGGGCCAGGTCAAGGCCGGCGGCAAGCGCGTCCTGCGCTGACGATCGGGCCCTGACCGTCTCCCGGCGGTCGTGTGGTTAGAATGACCGCATGACCGCCGGGCCTCCCGCGGCTGCTTCAGCCGCCCCCGCCGCCACCACCGCCACCGCAACCGCCGCCGGCACGGTCACCACCGCCGCCAGCGCCGCCGGCACGGTCACCACCGCCTCAACCGCCGCCGGCACGGTCATCACCGCCGCCAGCGCCGCGGCAGCCGTCGCGGCGGCCGCCCCGGACGGCGAGGCGCTGCTCGACGCGCTGTGCCGGATCGCGCGCCTGGCGGCGGAGAGCCTCGACCTCCGGGAAGTGTTCGAGCGGGTGGCGGAGGCGACCCGGCCGGTGCTGCCTTTCGACCGCATGGGAGTGATGCGGATCGAAGGCGCGGACACGGCGCGGCTGTACGCCATCGCCGGCGGCGATGGACCGCGGCAGGTCGTCGAGATCGGCGCGCCGGTGCCGCGCTGCGACATCTCGGCGCGGCTGTGGCCGTTGCCGGCCGCCCGCGCCCCGGGGCAGGCGCCGGCGCACTTCCCCACCGAGATGGCGGCGCCCCGCCGCCTCGACGCCCGCCAGGACCTCGATCCCGACTTCGCCATCGACCGGCAGATCCTCGAGCGCGGCGTGCGCTCGATCCTGATCGCGCCGCTGCACGCCGGGGAGGGGATCGTCGGCCAGCTCTGGTACGCCAGCACCGTCCCGCGCCAATACGCTGCCGCGCACGAGGCCGCCGTGGCTCGCGTCGCCGCGCTCATCGCACTGGCGCTCGAGCACGACCGGCTGTCGCGGATCGAGCGCGAGCGGCGGCGGCGAGGCGAGGCGCTCGAGGCGCTGCTGCTGCCGGCGCTCGCCTCGGCGCTCGACGTGCAGCAGGTCTTCAAGCGGCTGGCGGCGGCGGCGCAGCAGGTGATCCCGCACGACATCCTGGTGCTGGGAATGCTGACCGCGGACCGCACCAGGGTCCGCCTTTACGCCAGCCCGCCGCTGGGCCTCGACGAGGTGCCGGAGGTCCCGCTCAACGAGAGCATGATCGCCACCATCGGCTGGGAGTATTTCCTGGTCCGCGACATCACTTTCTTCCCGGACTCCCACAGCATCCGCTGGCACCTCGATCCGCCGGCCGGCGGCAGCGGCCAGCGCCATATCGACCAGGAGCTGGGGCCGGCCCGGTTCCGGATGCTGACCGACGCCGGCGTCCGTTCGGGCCTGCGGGTGCCGGTGCGGCTGCACGGCGAGGTGCTCGGAGGGCTCAACTTCCTGTCCCGCCAGCCCGGGCGCTTTCGCCCGGACGAGGCCGACCCGGCGCGCCGCATCGCCGACCACGTGGCGCTCGCCCTGGCGCACGAGCGGCTTGCCGGGGAGCAGCGCCGCGCTGCCTTTGCCGCCGAGCGCGCGCGCCACCTCGAGACGCGGATCGTGCGTCTCACCGCCGAGCTCGAGTCGGGTTCGAGCCGCCGCATCGCCGGCCGCTCGCGTGCCTGGCGCGAGGCCCTGGCACAGGCCACCAAGGTCGCCGGCACCGAGACCACGGTGCTCTTGACCGGCGAGTCCGGCACCGGCAAGGAGGTGGTGGCGCGCTACATCCATCGCGCCTCGCCGCGCGCCGGCGGCCCCTTCGTGGCGCTCAACTGCGCGGCCCTCCCCGACCCGCTGCTCGAGTCCGAGCTCTTCGGCTACGAGAAGGGGGCCTTCACCGGCGCCACCGCGGCGAAACCGGGCAGCCTCGACCAGGCCGCGGGCGGCGTGCTCTTCCTCGACGAGGTCGGAGAGATGAGCCTGCTGGTGCAGGCGAAGCTCCTGCGCGTGCTCGAGCAGCGTGAGTTCCAGCGCCTCGGCGGCACGCGCCCGATCCGGGCCGAGCTGCGCCTGGTGGCCGCCACCAACCGCGACCTGCCCGCCGCCATCGGCCGCGGCCAGTTCCGGGAAGACCTCTACTACCGGCTGCACGTCTTCGAGATCCGGCTGCCGCCGCTGCGCGAGCGGCCCGAGGACATCCCGGCGCTGGTCGAGGTCTTCCTCGCCGACCTCGGCGCCGCCATGGGCCGCCCTGCCGCCGGCATCTCCCGGGAGGCCAGGGACCGGCTGCTCGCCCATTCCTGGCCCGGCAACGTCCGCGAGCTGCGCAACGCCATCGAGCGCGCCTTGATCCTGTGCGAGGGCGGCCTGATCACCGGCGAGCACCTGCCGATCGCCGTCGCCGCCGGCGCGAGCGGCGCGGCGGGCGCCGTCGAGCTGCCGCCGGGCGGGCTCGCGCTCGACGACCTCGAGCGCGACCTGGTCGCCAAGGCCCTCGAACGCTCCCGCGGCAACCGCACGCGCGCCGCCCGTTTGCTGGGCCTGACCCGCGCGCAGCTCTACACCCGCCTCTCCCGTCACGGCCTCGGATAGGAAGGAGATCTCCTCCGGGGGGGCGGCGGCTCGAAACGGCTCGAAGCAGCGCGACGAGAAAGCGGCTGTCGATTTCTCGACAGTTCGTCGATTTCCAGGCATCGGCCGCGGGCTGCCCGGCGGGTGGAAAGAGCTGTACCTCCTGCATAAGCTGCACGGATTCAGTGTCTTACGTGAGGCAGCCGCCTGCTGGCACGGCGCTTGGAAGGTCCCCCTCGCCGGAAGGGCCGAACCGGCGGGACCAGATCTCGCCGCGCCAGGAGGACGATGAGCCAGGAGAGCGTGGAGGTGGTCATCGGCAGGCTGGCCACCGACGAGGAGGCCCGCCGCCGGATGCGCCGCTCGCCGGCGCGATGGCTCGAACAGCTGCGGGCGGCCGGCCTGGAGCTGACGGCCATCGAGACCGAGGCGCTGGCCGCGCTCGATGCGGCAGCGTGCGAGCGGTTCGCCGAAGCGATCGATCCGAGGCTGCAGCGCGCCTCGCTGACCCAGCCCGTGGCGGCCGTGCGGCGCGCCAGGCGGACGCCGGCGGCGACACGCAGGGGCCGGGGGGAGGAGCTGACATGAGATCCGTTTTCGCGGGTATGGGTCGCCGGGCTCTGCGGCGGGGGGTGCCGTTGCTGGGTCTCGCCGCCGGGCTGCTTGCCGGCTGTGCCAAGGCGCCGGACAAGAACGTCATCGTGGCGGCGGGCCACGTCGAGGCCACCGACGTCCACATCGGCGCCAAGGTCGGCGGCCGGCTTTTGCAGTTCACCTTGCAGGAGGGGGACGCGGTGAAGCTCGGGCAGACCCTGGCCGAGATCGACACCACCGACAACCGCCTGGCGGCCAGGCAGGCCCACGCCGACCGCGACCAGGCAGCCGCCGACCTCGACCTGCGCCTTGCCGGATCGCGCCCGGAGGACATCGCCGAGGCGGCTTCGCAGGTCGCCGGCGCCGCGGCCGACCTCGACGGCGCCCAGAAGGAGCTGGACCGCATGCAGGCACTGCTCGACCGCGGCTCCGGCACGGCGAAGTCGCGGGACGACGCGCGGACCCGGCGCGACATGGCCGCCGCGCGGCTTTCGGGCACGCGCGACGCGCTGGCACGGGCGCGCCACGGCAGCCGGCCGCAGGAGATTGCCCAGGCGCGGGCGCACCTGGCGGCGATGGACGCCCACGCCGCCACGCTCGAGCAGCAGATCAAGGACG